>CAYNZC010000074.1:0-22593 GCA_964401575.1 uncultured Verrucomicrobiota bacterium | reverse complement strand
GCGGAATGGCCACGTATTCGACAAATATCTCGTTCTCGTTCACGAGCGGAGAACTGTCGCTGACCTGGCCCGAAACACACAAGGGCTGGCTGGCACAGTCCAATTCGGTGGACATTGCCGACACCGCCTCGTGGTTCCCGATCCCGGGCTCAGACGCGGGAACGAACCTGACCATCACGGTTGATCCGGCAACCCCGAAAGTGTTCTACCGGCTGGTTAAGCCCTGATTAAAACTCTCTGTCGCAAAGCCGGCGCCCTTCTGGGGGTGCCGGCTTTTTTATGTACTTCGCTCTCGAAGAAACCGCCCGTTGCAATAAACCTCCGGCGCCTTCCGCTCCCTGCCGGTCCGCTGGACCTGTGTAGAGGTGCTGTAGCCCGGGTTCTACACACCTTCCAGTCCTCCGGACCTCAACGAATTGTTCCGCACACAATCGATTTCCTCGTCCAATCCTTTGGCTCATTCCAGAGGCGCAAACAAATATCTTTCCAAAAAAACCATTGACTCGAAGTATGTTCCTGATAAAGTCCAGGATAACAGCATTTGGGCCATGATGAGTTCCCGGTTTTTGAACCCACCGGACTTGGAAGCCTTCCGACCAGTTTTTTACGCGGATCGAGTTCGCTTTTTTGTTCGCCAGGCTGCCTGGGGCGCTGTGCCGCTCCAGGGTCCCCCGGTCGCCCGTAGTCGCCACTCCCTTTCTCCCGCCGTTTCCGCCGAAAATGAACCTGAAGGAGCGCAGTCCGGGCTTGAGCCGGCCTGCCTGAATTCGAACGACAACACAGCGCAAATATGAAAATGAACCACACGTACCTGAAAACGGCAGCGCTTCTCTGCACTGCTATTCTTGTCACTCAATTCGCCGTCGGCGCCCAGAAAGGATGGGCCGGCGGGGGAGGCGATGATAATTGGTCCACGCCAGGAAACTGGTCGCCATCCGGCTCGCCAGCCGCCGGTGACGACCTGGTCTTCACCAAAACCGATGCGGTGGCGATCTCGGGCGCCGTGAATAACATAGTGGATGCGGCTTTCCTGGAAACCCCTCGTTCCTTGCAGTATCTGAATACCAACAGCCTGCACCGAACCTCGATCGCGGGCTCCTTGACCATCACAGGTTCGGATGCCACGCCTTACCCTCTGTTCACAGGTTCCGGCGCGGACGACGGCGCAACGGCCAAACATTACTCAACCATCGAGGGCGATTCCCTGACCGTTAATAATCCCAATTCGTCCATTATCGTCCGGCAGGGCAGTGCCACCAGCGGCGCCCATTGGTCGCACGTGGACCTGTCCGGTCTAAACACGTTTACCGCAAACGTGCAAAGCCTCTTGATCGCTTACGAGGATGACAGCCAGAACCAAAACCGCCGCCCATCCGGGAGGCTGATCCTCGCCAAGACGAACTACATTACTTGCACCTCGCCGGGGATCGGATATCAAATCGCTGAAGTAAAGCAGCAAGCAGGACAGCCCTGCACCAACCTCCTCGGCCAGGTCAACTATTTCAACGTAAACTCAATGCGCATCGGCGGCGCCAAGTTCGGCACGCCAACAGTGCCCACTCGGTTTAGCTTCAAGCCCGGCCTGGTCAGTCCTTCAGTGACATTCCGCGATGCAACCGGCGCCGGCCGCCAGACCGCCTGGTACATTGGCGATGATTTCACGACATATAATTCAAGCGGTAGCTCGGTCGGAATCATCGACCTGAGCGGCGGCACCGTGGATGCCCTGGTGGATACGATCTACGCCGGGCGCGGACAACAGTACTGCGTGACTTATTATGGCGGAGGCAATGGAACTTTAACCTTTAATGCGGGCACGATCGATGTGAATACACTCGAGATCGGCTACCAGGCGGCCGCCGGCTCCAGCAAGGCTAGAGGCATGGTTAACGTCAACGGCACCGCACTGCTTTCTGTCAACGAGAGCCTCAGGCTCGCCCACGATATCGGCATGGGCGCCAGCTCGCTGTCCACCAACAGCACCGGTTTTCTGAACATTAACGGCGGCACTGTGCAGGTGTTCGGAAACGTCGTTGGTGGCGGGGGCGTGGCGACAGTTACGATCACCAACAACGGAAGGCTCGACCTGCAACCCTCCGGGGATTCGACGCCCGGAGACATCTCTGTGGACACTCTGAATCTCGGCGCAGGCACTCTCGCCAACTATGGCACTCTAAGCTTCACCACCCTGAACGTGCTCTCGCCCGCAACGGAATTCATGGTCCTGCCGGGACAGGGTCTCTCAGCCGCAGGCAGAGGGACACTGGGACTCTCCAGTGTTAACGGAAACCTGGCTCTTACCAATGCAAACCTCCTCTACGAATTGGCAGATCCTTACAGCACATCCGACCGCATAGATATCTATGGCAGCCTGACGCTGACTGGAGTGAACATTGTGGACGTCAGCCCTGTGGGCGCTTTCGGGCCGGGCACCTACACGCTTATGACGTGCAATAGCCTGACTGGAGACGCCACCAACCTGAAAGCCGGAGGCGTTCTGGGCGACAGCCGCTATACTCCGTCCTTTGACGTTTCGGGGGCTTCAATCAGCCTCACCATCGGGGGCACTCCCTCGGCCCTGACGTGGTCCGGCGGCAACAATGCGAACACCTGGGATGTGAAGAATACCGCCAATTGGAATTCGGGCACAGAGAAGTTCTTCCAGCTCGATTCCGTCACCTTTGATGACACGGGCTCGGTCTCTCCGGCGGTGAATGTCGTAGGCGGTGTTTTTCCCGGCACAGTAACCTTCAACGGTGCGCAGAGCTACACCCTGAGCGGAGCCGGCAAGATCACCGGAGGAGCAAGCATCGTCCACAACAGCTCCGGCACACTGACGATATTGACCACCAATGACAACGTGGGAGCCATCGACATCAATGGCGGCGCGCTGCAAATTGGCAACGGCGTCACGGCTGACGGAGCCCTCGGAACTGGCCCCTTGAATCTCAACTATGGCGGGTTGATCCTGAATTCGGCCGGCGCTCAGAGCATCGCCAATGCACTCAGCGGCTACGGGCAGATCACCAAGCGCGGACCCGGCGTCGCCGTGCTCTCGGGCGCCAGCGCAAGTTATCAGGGCTCAATCGTGATCGAAGCGGGCACGTTGCAGGCCGGGAGCGGAACCGCCATGGGCGGAAGCACCGGCGGCCTGACCAATACGGCCGGCGGCACGCTGGATATCGGCGGCCAATCCCTGGCAACGGAACCGGTCACGGTTTCCGGCGCCGGCATCGGCGCAAGCGGTGCTATCGTTAACACCGGCGCCTCCCAGCCCAACGCCCTCCAGGAGGTCACTCTAGCCGGCAACACCACCTTCGGCGGCACCGGACGATGGGACCTGAATATGGATCTCGTCAGCGGCTTCGGCTTGCACGGCAACGGTTTCAACCTGATAAAGACGGGCGACAACCAGGTTTCGCTGTATAACGCCTCCGTGGACACATCCTATGATCTGAACCTCGGCCAGATCGAGGTTCAAGCCGGCATTCTCAGCCTGCAGGGATCACTCGCCCTGGGAACATCCGCCAGCGGCCTCGTGGTCCGCACAAACGCGATGCTGGACCTCTGCAATCTCACCACCAACGCCATTACAAAAGCGCTCACGCTCGATGACGGCGCCTTTGTGAGAAGCCGCAGCGTGAATGTGAATTTCACGAATCTGTGCGTCATTGACGGACCTGTGAGCCTTGGCGGCACCGTCACCTTTGACAACCTGAGCGGCAACAACCTGGTCGTCAACGGCGCCATCTCAGGCTCCGGCGGCTTGATCAAGACCATCAGTGGCCTCAGCAGCGACGGCACAGGCACTCTCATCCTGAACGGCAACAACGTTTACACCGGCGACACGCTGGTGAACAACGGCACGCTCATGGTTAACGGGACCGTAAGCCAAAGCGCGATTTCCGTGGCTTCCGGCGCAGCCGTTCGCGGCACCGGAGCAGCCGGCGCCAGTCTCACCGTGAACGCAGGCGGCACCTTGGCCCCGGGAACCGCGAACGCACTCGGAACGCTCAGCGTGGTGAACACAGCCACGCTGCAGGGCGATACGAAGATCCGGTTGGACAGGGCCGCCACTCCGATGAATGACGCCCTCTCGGCCACGACCATCGGCCTTGGCGGCACGCTCACGGTCAACAATGTCGGCCCAATGCTCAAGAGTGGAGATTCCTTCAAGCTGTTCAGCGGCACCCTCAGTGGAGCAATCGCCCTGGCTCCCCTGCCGCCACTCTGGACCGGCTTGAGCTGGAACACCGCCAACCTGGCTACCCTTGGCACCATCGCCGTCACCGGCACGGAAATACCCCCGCAGATCAATGCGACGATCGCCCAGGGCAGCTTCAACATCGCCGGCACAGGCGGCATGCCCGGAGTCACTTATTATGTTCTGACCTCCACCAATGTGGCTGAGCCGTTCAATAATTGGATACCGGTATCGACCAACGTGTTTGATGCGAGCGGGAACTTTAATCTGAGCATCGCACTCGATCCTGCCGTTGCCCAGAACTTCTATCGCATCGAGGTTTGGTGATCCCACACCGCCGGCGCCAGCCGGCGAAAACTTCATATCAGGCTGCCGGGCAATCGCCCGGCAGCTTTTTTTGTGGATATGTGCGCACACTCTCCAAATGCCGAATATGCGCGAAACCAGCAGATCTGCACCGTCCCGAAGCCACCCCTCGCCCGCTACGGACCAAGACGCAGTCGGTAGAATCGCCGGGGCGTGTTTGAAGCGCCGGTATCTTCAAAGAGGAAGGGCATCGCAGCCGGATTGGTCGTGAATACCGACGTCCAATTCGTCAGGTCGCTCGATGCATAAACCTCGTAGTCCGGCCCCGCCTGCCCGGAAATCACCACGCCGAAAACACCGTTGCTCGATGCAGCAGTTCCAAACACAGGAACCTGCGCCGGATTCACAAAAACGGAAAAACTCTGTGTGGCACTCAGGGATGGCACCCCGTTGTCTGTGACCTGGATACAAACAAAGTTGCTTGAACCCGCCTGCGCAATCGCCGGACGCCAGGCAAATACACCGTCACTCCAGCCTACAGCGGCGCCAACCGGTGCGCTCAACAGCCGGAAGTTGATGGACTGAGGCGGCGCTTCCACGTCACCCGCGGGCACGCTGAAGCTGATGACCACGCCCGGATTGACCATTCTGTCCGCGACCGGCCCCGCCCATGGCGCGTCATTCATCGGGCTTACAGTCAGTTGAAAAGTGTTCGTCGTCGCCGCAAGCCCGTCGGAGGCTTTCACATAAACCGTCGCAATCCCGAACTGATTTGTTGCGGGCAAAATCGACAGGAACCTGTTCGATCCCGTTCCAGACAGGGCAAAACTCGATGCGGGCAGCAGCATGTCATTCGACGAACGGACGCTCAGTTCCAGATTCTCGGCAGGCGTGGTGTCGTCCCATACTGTAAACGCTATCGGCCCCGTGGCGGTGTCCTCATTGACCAGACGATTTTGAAATACGCTCATTCCGGGAGGCAAACCGGGGGTCCCGAAACGCGCGAGAAAGGACCGGCCGCCAGCGCCGGCAACGTCCACAGAAAATCGAATCGTGGGACTCAGTTGGCTGACGGTTATTCCGGGATCAGCAAAGACCAGCGCTGTCCCACCCCGGTCCAACTCAACCTCGATCGTCCCCGTGTTTATCTGCGTCGGGTCAGACACCGCCACCCAAAGACCAGCGGCATCTTCCGTGGTGATCACAGCCGCCGCACCACTGCACGTGATCAGGTCTGCCGTGCGCGTGCCCGAATTCCAGAAATTGGCAGCAACCACGCCCAACCCGGTCTCCCTGACAGCCTGCACGTCTGTCGAATTCTCGATAATTACAATCTCAGGCGCTGCGGCGTAAGCGCTGACCTGCGATGAGCTGAAGTTCGGCAGCAGGACATAGCTGTAGGATGCATTGGCCGGCTTCGCGCCGTGATCAAACCACAAGGTCAGATAATTCCGGGTCGCAGTGGTTGTCGACCCTCCCGTGTTGAGCAGTGACCACGAACCCGTGCGCGCCTGCCGAATCATTTTAACCCCGGCACGACTCGGGAAATAATAACCGCCCGCTCCTCCCAGGGCGCACCAGCCTGCGCTCGACGCATAGTTAGACCACCCCAAACTGCTCGACATGACCGTCCCGTCCAGGGTGAAGGTGTTGGTGTTCGAAGAGCTGAGCTTCCGGTTCTCCACGGTCGTCTGAACGGTTGCCGCGCTGCTGCACGAAATGCCCGCGCCCAGGCAAACCACTTCATCGTCAAACATAAACCAGGACTTCTTGGCCGCTAACGTGCTGCCGTAGGCGTCCAGGTCCATCCCGGCGCTGCCATAATGTTGCAGCGTCACCCCGCCCGTCCATCGGTTGGCGCTGGTGTAGCTCGACCCCGAGCCGTCCGCCCGGGTCGTGGTGTCCACCGTCGTCCCCGGCAAACGGTAGGGATCAATGGTCGGCCAGAAGTAGTCGCTGAACTGCGAAAGATCCGAATTGTAGAGATAGGTCATCCCGTCGCCCGTGAACCAGCCCTTCAGGTTTTCGCCGTTCATGTATTCGTAATTGGCAATTCGCTTCGACGACATGCTCAAGGCAAATCCCCATCCGGGCCGCAAATGCACCGCCTGGTCCATGCCCGCAAAGGTCCAGTGCCCGAGCAATTCGCCTCGAGGCGGCGTTCCGGAATCGGTCATCAACTGGAGCGCTTTCGTCAGCAGCGGGAGTGGAGCGTTGTTTGTGAAATTGCGATACGTGTCTGACTGCGCCAGATACTTCACCATGCTGCGGATCCGCGCGCGGTCTGCCGACGAACCGTATTCAGACAGGGTCAGGATGTGTTGCATCACGGTATGACCGATGATGTGATCCGCCGATCCGCTGCGGCTGATCGCCCGTCCGCGGGACATGTCCATCATCGCCCCGCGGTATAGAAGTGGTTCATAGGAATCATAGATCCAGCGCAAAACGTTCGTTCGCGCCGGGTCCACACATTCCCAGGGCGAGCCCTGAAGCCACGGAAGCAGCGCCGCAACGTCTCCCAACAGCACGTATCCATAACTCCCAGTGTAGGGGTGATTCACATGCTGAACAAACGAGCCATCCAGGTAATACCCGTCACCGCTCGTCACGTAAGGAAACAGGTTGCTAAGCGCCTCCCGCGCCGCAATGAGTTTGGCGGAATCTTTTACCACCACACCGCGCACTCCGACAATCCGGATCCGATCGGCAAGGTTCGCCCCGGTAAACGTCCCGGGCAAACCGTGGTTCGTCGGCGAAGGTGTGAACCAATCCACCGTGTTGAGCGAGTTGGAAAGCCCGGTCATTCCCAGTGCTTCGTACATCAGGACGGCAAGGTCCGTGATCTGGAGCGGCGCGCCGATCTCCCAGTGAAACCAATTATCATACTGGACCTTGCTTTCGTTGTATCGGTTGGCATACATCCAGCTCAGTCCGCCCTGGATATCCGCCGCCAGGGCAGCGTTCCCGCGCATCGTCGTGCCGTAGCTCGCATAACCCAAGGCCATCGCGCGCAACCTGCTATACGCAGTCACAATTTGAGCCGAAACGGTTGTGCTGGTCAGGTCGCTCCAGAGGTACGTCCGCGTCGGAGACTTGTCCATCGAGTTCCAATAGCTCTGGGCGCTGTTGGTGATGCTCTGAAGCCGGCTTTTTACAAGGGCATTGCTCAGATTGTAGTTGGTCCCCCCGGTAAGTTGGTCCTTCCACTTCAGCCGCAAGCTGTCGAAATCGTCCCCCGCGCAGACCATGACCTGGAAAACGGAACAAATGGCCACAGCCCCTCTAAAAAAAGCTATCATCCATGTTACTTTGCCATTAAATCACCCCCGAAACAACGACAAACGCCCCCTTCGGCGCCACAAACATGACTTACGCCCGCCATTCGCCATGCGCGGCATTCTCCTTGCCGCGCCAACACGCGCGGCAGTAAAATTCCCGCAATGGCTGCAGCCGATTTCGTACACTTGCACCTCCACACCGAGTATTCTCTGCTCGATGGCGCGTGCCGACTGGACAAGCTGATCGACAAGGCGTCGAAGCTTGGCTTCAGCTCGCTCGCGATCACAGATCACGGAGTGATGTATGGGGCAATCGACTTCTACAAAGCCGCAAAGGCCAAAGGCATAAAACCGATCATCGGCTGCGAAGTCTATGTGGCGCCCGGCAGCCGGCTCGAAAAAAAAGCCGCCACGGGCGGACGGGATGCGTATCACCACCTCGTGCTGCTGGCCCGAAACAAAGCGGGTTATAAGAACCTGATCAAGCTCACCACCGCCGCGCATCTCGAAGGCTATTACTACAAGCCCAGAATAGACAAAGAACTCCTGGCGGCTCACAAGGAGGGCTTGATCGTCCTTTCCGGTTGCCTGGCCAGCGAAATTCCCGAAACCATTCAGCGGGATCAACCCGACAAAGCGCGCAAAGCCATCGACTGGTTTAAGCAGACATTCGGTCCGGAAAACTTTTTCCTCGAGCTTCAGAATCATGGCATCCCGGAACAGGCGAAGGTGAACAGGCAGTTGATCGAGTGGTCCCGCGAATTTGGCCTCAGCCTCGTCGCCACAAATGACGTTCACTACATCGAAAAGTCGCACTCGCACGCGCACGATTGCCTCATCTGTATCGGCACCCAGGCCCAACTCAGCGAAAACAAGCGCATGAAGTATGTCGAGGAGCAGTTCTACCTGCGCTCCGCCGAGGAAATGCACGCCCGTTTCGCTGAGGCGCCGGAGGCCGTGCGCAATACCATGCTCGTGGCCGAGATGTGTGATCTCAAAATCGAGTTCGGCAAACTGCACTACCCGGTTTTCAGTCCGCCACATGGCAGGACACGCGACGAGTGTTTGCGCGAGGAGCTGGCCAAAGGCCTCGCGAAGCGTTACAGGATGCGCGTCACGATCCAGGGCGCGGATTTCAAGTTTGACTCGATAGACGACCCCGCCAGCCTGCCGACGTGGAAGCCCGAAACCGGAGCCAACAACACGGAACCACCCGCCGCGCAAGCTGTGCAGGCTGCGGTTCAATCCGTTCTCGACCGCCTCAAACTCGAGCTGGCGGTCATCGAGAAAACCGGCTTCGTCAGCTACTTTCTCATTGTAGGCGACTTTGTCCGGCATGGACACGAGCACGGCATCGCGTGCGTCGCGCGCGGCTCGGCCGCAGGATCGATCGTTACCTACCTGTTGGGCATCTCCAACGTGGATCCCATCCGTTACGGCCTGCTCTTCGAGCGCTTTCTCAACCCGGAACGCGTGAACCCGCCTGATATCGACATCGATTTCGCCGACGACCGCCGGGGCGACGTCATCGAGTATGTCCGCCAGAAATACGGGCGCGAGGCCGTCGCACAGATCATCACCTTCGGCACCATGGGCGCCAAGAGCGTTGTCAGGGATGTCGGCCGGGTCATGGGCCTGGCCTACGGCGATTGCGACCGGCTCGCCAAAATGATCCCCGCCGAGCTGGATATGTCTCTCGACCTCGCCCTGGAAAAGTCTCCCGAGTTAAAGGCGGCCTACGATAACGAGGATGTTACCCGCGAGCTGATCGACACCGCAAAAGTCCTCGAAGATGTCGCGCGCAACGCAAGCGTCCACGCCGCCGGCGTGGTCATCGGCGACCAGCCGCTCGTCAACCTCCTCCCCCTCAAGCTGGACGAAGATGGAGGCGTGGTCACCCAGTACGCCATGAATCCCGTCGGCGAGCTCGGCCTCCTGAAAATGGACTTCCTCGGCCTGAAAACGCTCACGGTCATCCGCAACACCTGCGAAATGGTCAAGCGCATCCAGGGAATCGAGATCCCGATCGAGAACCTTCCGCTGGACGACCGGAAAACCTACGAGCTGCTCAACAACGCAAATACCCTGGGCGTGTTCCAGTTGGAATCCGGCGGTATGCGCGACCTCTGCCGCAAGTTTCAAATCAGCTCGATCGAACACATCACCGCCTTGATCGCGCTCTACCGGCCGGGGCCGATGGAACTCATTCCCGAGTTCATCGCGCGCAGACACGGCCAGGTGAAGATCGAATACGAGCATCCCCTCCTCGAGCCTATCTGCCGCGAAACTTACGGCATCCTCGTGTACCAGGAGCAGGTCATGCAGGCCGCCCAGGCACTCGCCGGCTACACCCTCGGCGGCGCCGACCTCCTTCGGCGCGCCATGGGCAAGAAAAAGGTCGAGGAAATGGCCAAACAGCGCGCCACCTTCGTCGAAGGCGCCATGCGTGTGAACGGCATCCCTCAAAAAAAGGCGGACCAGATCTTCGATTTGCTCGAAAAATTCGCGGGCTACGGTTTCAACAAATCTCACGCGGCCGCTTACGCAATCGTGGCTTACCAGACCGCGTACCTGAAAGCCAATTACCCCGTCGAGTTCTTCTGCGCCATGATGACCAACGACATGGCGGATACCGACAAGCTCAGCCTCTACATCGAGGAGGCGCGCTCCATGGGCATCCAGGTGCTCGGGCCGGATGTCAACGAAAGCCAGGTGCATTTTGCCCCTACTACCCTCCCCGCCAAAACATCCGAAACCGCCGGCGCCGCCCCGGCGCGCCAGGCAATCCGGTTCGGCCTTGCCGCCATCAAGGGCGTCGGCGAAGTAGCGGTGCAATCCATCCTCAAAGCTCGCGATGAGGGAGGTCGCTTTGCGTCACTGGCGGACATGTGCGAACGGGTGGACGGACGATCGGTCAATCGCAAGGTGCTCGAAGCCTTCATCAAGTCCGGCGCATGCGATTCTTTCGGCGCAAACAGGGCAACCATGCACGGCCAGATCGAACGCACGCTCGCTCGCGCGGCCGCTGTCATCGCCGACCGCCAGCGGGGCCAAAGCTCCCTGTTTGGAGCTTTCGAGGATAAGGCCCAGGCCGAGCGCGCCGCGAAGCAGGAAACAGTGCCCGAGTGGCCCATTGACGAAATGCTCGCGTACGAAAAGGAATTGCTGGGCTTTTACGTCACCGGCCATCCCCTGCAACCCTATGCTTGGCTCCTTGAAAAATATTCCCTCGCAAACAGCCGTACTGCCGGAGGACTTCCAAACAAATCCATGACACGCATCGGCGGCATGGTCTCCGCCGTCCAGCGCGGCTTTTCCAAAAAGACCAACAAGGAATACGCCATGGTCACGCTCGAAGACCTGGATGGCTCGATTCAGATGCTTTGCATGAACGAAAGTTTGGACAAGTACCGCGCCCTGCTGGCGCCGAAGAATCTCATTCTCGCCACTGGCGAGATCAGCACCGGGGACGAGCAGCCAAAACTTTTTCCTCAGGAAATCATTAACCTGGACGATGCCCCGAGACGCCTGACCCGGCAGGTCCACTTCAGGATCAATCTCCCCGGCGCCAGGGCGGACACAATGGAAAAGACGCGGGAGATCGCCATGGCGCACAAGGGCAAGTGCCCCTTGTTCCTCTGCCTCAAAAACGCCGCCGGCCAGGCCGCTTTCATCGAGGCACACGAGATCTATTCCGTCAACCCCTCACGCCAACTCCAGCAAGCCGTCGAGGAACTGCTCGGCCCGGGCGCCTATCATGTGAATGTCGATCCCACCCTGCCGGAGAAGCAGCGCCGCTGGAAACGCAATTCAAACGATTGACCTTTTCCGCAGCCCGTGACTGCCCTCACTTCCGGTCTTCACTCTGTTCCGGGGCGCTCATCGCGGGCAACCCCAGGCGCCAACGGATCCCGACCAACCGCATCACAAGCACGGCAACCGTGCCGGCCACAAGTGCGGCCTGCGGCGAAAAGTTGAGCACCCTGAGTCCAACAAACAAGCACGCTCCGAAGAATGCCGCCGTGGCATAAAAGTAGGTGTTCTTCCGAAACACCAGAGGCAGTTCGTCCAAAAGCACATCGCGGAAAATGCCACCAGCCACTCCCGTAATCACGCCCATCGCAATAGCCACCGGCGGAGTCATCAAATACACCAGCGCCTTGCGCGTGCCAATCACCGTGAAAAACGCCAGGAAAACAGCGTCTGCAATCAAAAGCACCAACCCTGGCGGCTCATGAAAACGAACAGCATAAAACATGACGACAGACGTAACGGTCGCATTAAGGAGGAAGCCCGCATCCGCGGCCCAGAATACCGGGGTTGCGCCAATCAGCAGGTCCCGCAGGGTGCCGCCGCCAACAGCCGTCACAAGCGCAACCACCAGCACCCCGAACAGGTCCACTTGTTTCCCGCGCGCCGCGAGCACTCCCGTGATCGCCGCCACCGAAACCCCGATATGTTCAAAAACCTGTTGCATATATGGTGTTCTCTCCTGTGGCGCCGTTCGCCCCGCCGCCGCTTTCGCCCTGGACGTCACCCACGTCAGACAAGACGCGCGCCAGAACAGACATCTGCGCATTTCACAGCATCTCGATCGCGCATGTCAGCTACTTACGGTGCAGACCGTATCGTCAACGGTCAACTCCGGCAAGGAGACTGATAACCATGCATTCCTCGCAGCGATAGGCAATTTGTCGCTGCGCCCGGTTTGCTTCTTCCGCAGCAACACGCCTTCCTTCCATTTCCGATTGATCCGGCGCCTGTTCGCGTCTAAAACACTGGCAGAACTCATGAAAACCTGTCGTGTCTTGCGCCTCGCGGTCTCAGCGGTTTCTGTTTGCATGGCCGCCCTGATCCCGGCCTTTGCCGAGCCTTCCTGCATCTACGGTATCCACGATCACGAGCCCAACCCGTCGGAATTCCTAAATCACATCACCGCCGGCGGCGCAGAGTCAGGATGGGTCACGGCTACGGTAGCGGTCGGCGCCGACACCAACGACATGTCCGGCGTGGATTTCACGTTCCTTTCCAACCAAGGGCACACGGTAATCTGCCGCATCAATCACAGCTACTTTCCGGGCGGCACAATCCCCCTGCCCGCCAAATACGATGCCTTCGCTGCGCGCTGCGCCAATTTCGTCGCGCATTCACACGGCTGCTCCATGTGGATCATCGGCAACGAACTGAATATCGCGGGAGAATGGCCCGCAGACCCCGTCACGCTTCGCTCCGCCTATGTTGCCCCGACGGCTTACGCGGCTTGTTTCCGAAAGGTGTACGACGCCATCAAAGCGGTCCAGCCGCATGCGAGAATAATGCCGCAGGCTTCGGCCCCTTTCTCGGGGCCTTTTGG
This sequence comes from uncultured Verrucomicrobiota bacterium, assembly GCA_964401575.1. Lineage (GTDB taxonomy): Bacteria > Verrucomicrobiota > Verrucomicrobiia > Limisphaerales > UBA8199 > CAYNZC01. The sequence goes on along the minus strand of CAYNZC010000074.1, from coordinate 9,449 downwards.
GGAGCAGATCCTGCCCTACGCAGGCACCAACTACATATCCGATCCAAACCCCCTCAACTGGGTGCAATACGAAAACCAGATGCTCACCGCCATCAAGAATACTGGACCGTTGGATGGCATCGCCCTGCACGTATATTCTCGAGGTTACAACTGCGCCGACATTCACAGCACACAGACCCGGTCAGCGGCCGGCCAGTCTCTCTACTTCAGCTTTTACTGCTACAAGGACTGGGTCAATCTTGCCATCCCGGGCGACCTCTACCACATGCCCCTCTACATCACCGAATGCAACGGCTATTATTTCTGGAAAGGGGGTCACCACGAAAACCCGGCCGCCCATTACGAGCCCGGTTGGATTCAGGAAGTTTATGCCGAGATCAATCGGTATAACGAAAGCGCTTTTGCCTCCGGCAAGCCGGTGTTCCGATGCGTGAACCTTTACCGCTGGTGCGCCGGCTGCGACGGCTGGAACATTGACGGCGACAATCCATACAAGGGGCAGATGATGTCAGATCTTGACCAGGCGATCGCGCGCAAATACCGCTGGCCGACAAACAACACCATGCTCATGGCGCCCCTGGGGCTCAATTTTATCGATCCGGGCGGCGCCGACGATTCAGTCGGCGTGTGCAGTCCAGCCGGAGTGGTTCCTCAGAGCGGTTGGTTTAATCTCTCGGCTGGCGGCAACGGAAGTCTCTCGCTCGGGGGCGGCGCCTCTGTCACCTGGTCCACCCCCGGGGGCGGCACTCACGCCCTGCCCATCGCAAACTCACCACCGGATTTTGCCCTGATGCATGGCTACCTCGATACCGGCGACACCTCCCTCAGCACAGTGACCGTCACGGGCCTGCCCTTTCCGCTTTACGACATCATCGTTTACACCGCGGGAGACAACGGCTCAGCCATCCGTGTGGCAAGATTCACACTCAACGGCAGTCACGTGAAATACGTGAAGGACACCCAGGCCACTCCCGACTTTACTGGCTCCTACATCGAAGCCGATTCAAGCACCGGCGGACCATTCGCCCCGGCCGGAAATTACTGCCGGTTCCGAAATGTGCGCGGAAGCACCTTCACTCTCACAGCGCAAGGGGAGTATGCATCGGATGCCCGCCCGCGCGCGCCCATGAACGCCATCCAAATCATTCCATCAAACGTCGTCCCGCTGCTGGCACAGCCCACTGTCCATTCCGGCCAATTCCACTTCGCTCTTCGTGGCGCCACCAACGCAAACTACGTTATCCAGGCATCGCCAAACCTCCGCGACTGGACCGCGATACTCACCACCGCCGCGCCGTCCTCGGTATCTCTGGATACTCCGGGCGACAGCAGACACTTTTACCGGGCGCTGTTTCAGTAAGTTAAGGGAAACTTCTGCTCGATCCAGACCGCAGATCAGTTCGGCGCGGACTGCGGGACAATCACGATTTTGCCGTCCTTGACCTCGATGCGGGCGAGTTTGCTCAAAATGGCCGTGGCCTGCGAATCTTTCTTCAGACCCTCGGCGAAGTTCACCGACCTGAGGCGAGACATAACCATTTCAGGCAGCGGCTTGCCGTTCACCTGAAAACTGTCCAGATTCACGACCAGGCTGCCGTTTTCCAACCGGGCTTTGATCATGCCGGTGCCGTTGAGGAAGCGGCCCTTCCCAAGCCCGGTCTTATCCAACGGAACACTCACCTGGCCCCGCAACTGACCGTCCACAATATCCACGCTGACCTTATCCTTCACCTCCGCATATTCCGGGCTCGTGGAGATCAGCCCGTTAATCTCCCTGGGACTGAGTTCCAGGGGGGAGGCCGACGCGCCGGCATTGAGCCGTTCTTTGAACGAAGAAATCCTTTGCTGCACCTGCGCGGCCTCGGCCTGGCTGATCTGCGTCTGCGGCAGTGCGGATGGCTTCGTGTCCGTCCAATGGTTTATCGCCGATCTCACGGTCAGATAGCCAACACCCAAACCAGCCAGCAACAACAGGAGCAAAATGACCCCGACGAGGACCGCATAAAACAGGCAGCCGCGTCGTTGCTTTGTTTGCAAGGGAGCATTCATCGACGTACGCGCTTAAAAGAAAGTTTCGGTTTTCCCGGTGGCGGCAGGGGCAGCTTTGGCGGCGCCGGCGGCGCGGGCGGTGAAGCAGAAAGATCCGCGGGAGTCGTGGCAGGGGTTGCGGGGACAGCTTCGGGACTGCGTTGGAAAGGACTCAAATCCTGCACCTTTGAGGCCAGCTCCCCGATCTTGATGTCGGGCATCTTGAGTTCCCCGAGGTTAAACTCGGATAGACTCCTCAGCAGGTCCACCGTTTGGCCGATCTTGCCGCCAAGCTGTTCCCCAAGATGCACGACGTTTTGCGCCAGGGTCTCATACCCGTTCACGATCCATTCGAGCTTGCCGGTGTTAATGTCCACGATCAATCCATGTACCACCACACCTGCTCCGATCAATGGACTCGCGCGAACCAACCCCACCGCCTTCAGCACATTTGCGCGCTCATTGCAAAACATCCCGAAGTACTCGTTGATGTTGTCCGGAAGCAACTCCCGCTTCACCCCCATCCTGGCCAGGCTTTCCAGCACACCAAGCGTCGTTGTCTTTGCCACCAGGCAATCCGTATGCCCGATGATCGCAATCTCTTTGCCACCTTTGACCGCGCATGCCAGAGAAATCGAGCGCATCGTGCTGCTGATCGGACTGGTGACGATGTTACCCGCATTTCGCAGCCAGATGAATTGATCCTCCGGCAGGCCCAGCACCTCGGGCATCAGCGGGTTTAGCCGCGGGTCAATGCACGTCAATGCTATCAACGGAAGCTCGTCCGCATATTCAGCCGGCCTCAGGCAGGCGCTGTCGTCTCCCGCTGCCGCAGCGTGATTCGCTCGAATAATCGCTTCAAAAAGACGCATATCGCTTTAACCGCTCAGCGCGTGCGTTGCCTTGGGACGTCCAATAAAGAAATACAGAATCGGCCCAAGAAAGCCCACAAGCACAATCAACAGGACCCAAAGCAGCTTCTCAGAATCCTTGAGACCCTTGTTCGTGATCGCATGAATCAACATCCAAAGCCAAAAGGCGAAGAACGCGATCGCGATAATTGCCACGAATACGAATATCAGAATCCCGCCGATGGCTAGTCCCGCTTCGTTTTCCATAGTTCGCCCTGGTTAGGAGCCGCGTTCGGATTTGCTCACGCCCTCCGGGCCGCCGCTTTGGATCTTGGCCAGCGCCGGCACCTTCTCGATGAGCTTCTCCAGCTTCAGGCCTGTCAGGCTCTCGAGCACGGGCGGCAGTTGCGCAAGAATCTGCGTTACGTCGCCGGTTAATTTGCTGGCGCCGCCGCCAGGGCCATTTCCCGAGTTTATGATCACCATGCGCTCGGTCTTTGACAGTGGCTCACTGATCTTGCCCGCAATGTCCGGCAGGACCTTCACAAGCATCTCGACCACAGCAGCCTCATTGTACTGTTTGAAGGATTCCGCCTTCACGCGCATCGCCTCGGCTGTTGCGCGACCTTGCGCCTCGATAATCGCCGCTTCCGCAAGACCTTTGGCCTTCTGCGCCTCGGCCTCTGCCAGACCCGTAGCCTTGGTCACATCCGCGCTCGCAAAACCGGTCGCCTTGGCTGCTGATGCCGCACCGGCGGCTTCTGCCTCCAACTGGAATTTTCGGGCGTTGGCAAGAGTCTCGACCTTGTAGCGCTCCGCGTCCGCAGGCTTTTGCACGTTAGCTTCCAGCTCGCGCTGCTTGCGCTGGATTTCCTGCTGCTGCAACTCGATCTGCTTCTGCTTCTCAATAATGTTGACCTGCACTTCTTCGGCCTTCACGAGCTGGCCGGTCTTGTACTTCTGCAGGTCATAGGCCAGGTCTGCCTCCGCCTTCTTCTGGTTCACCGCCGCCTGGTACTGCGCCACGTTCGTTTGATAATCCCGCTGCGCCTCGGCAATCTTTGTGTCCGCCGCAAACTTGGCCTCTTGTCCCGCCTGCTGCGCCTGCGCGGAACGAATTTGCGCGTCCCGGTCCGCCTCGGCCTGCGCGATCACCGCATCCCTCTTCACCTGCGCAATCCGCGGCTTGCCCAGCGCATCGAGATATCCCTGGTTGTCGCGAATGTCGCGAATGGTAAAGCTAACGATTCCCAAACCCATGTTCGCCATGTCTCCAGCCGCGACTTCCTGAACCTTTGAGGCGAACGCGTCCCGGTTCTGGTAAATGTCCTCCACAGTCATCGTGCCGAGAATTGCCCGTAAATGGCCCTCCAGGGTCTGAGTGGCGATGTTCTTGATCTCGTCCACACCCTTGCTCAGAAACTGCTCCGCGGCGGTCGAGATTGAGATGTCGTCACCCTTCACCTTGATCTGCGCAACACCATCCACCCGCACCGGCACGCCCTTGCTTGTATAGACCTCCGGCGTCTGGACATCAATCGTGAGCAACTCCAGCGAAAGAATGTCCACCTTCTCGAACACCGGCCAGACAAACACACCACCGCCCTTCACAATCCGGAACCCGACGTCCCGCGCCGAACCGTCCGGATCCATCACCCGGTGTTTGAAACCGGAGATGACCAGGACCTGGTTGGGGCCAACCTTCGTGTATCGGTTCGCCAGGATGGCGCCGAAGGTGAATACAACAAACAGGATCGCGGCGATGCCACCGACAACCCATACGGTCGTCCCGAGGTCTGCTAACATGATTTGTGGAATCATAAGTTGTTTTTTAAGGGTTTATTTCAGAGGTTCGACGTAAAACTGCGTTCCAACGATGCGGGTGATTCGCACCGGCTTGCCCGCACCCACCGGGGTGCCCGCTTCCGTTCGCGCCGGAGCGGTATAACGGCACCCGCCACGCACGTATGCAATCTCCCCGACTCCATTGTCCGGAATGGGCGACACAGTGGAAGCCGTCATGCCCACCAGGGAGGAAATCTTCGCTTCGCTCGAGCTCTGCGTGGCCTTGAACATTTTGTTGAAAACAAGAAACGCCCCAAATGCAATGACGAGTCCCGACATGGCCGAAATCGGCGCGCTGATCCATACGTTCTTGGTGGACTCGATGCGGGTCAAGATAAGGCCGCAGGCGCCAAACGCCGTAACAAACGACGCCAGCACGGTCGGACTGAAAAAAGAAATCCCGGGCACTCCGCTGCTGTCGAAGCCCGCCTCGGCATGTCCTCCAGTGCCGATATCCACGCCATCGTGGCCGCCAAACAGGTGACCCGCGACCGCACTGATCGCTGTGAACAGCAACCCAACCGCCAGGCATATCGTGTAAATCAACATAGCAGCCTTTCGGAGTTCGTTGTTCTCCATTGTAAGGATAGCGGGGCCTCAGACAAGCAAAGAAGCACGCGTCTGCACATATCGCTTTCCATAAACTCATTCTTCCAAAACTCGCCCACCCGCCGCAGCTACAATCCAAACCGGGGTTTGTAATGGGCAAAAACCTTTCCTGCCCCGTCTTGCACTCGCTTTTTCATTTGGCTAGCAGCCCATTATCTGGTTTTATTCCCGCCTTATGACATTTCTTTTGAAACGGGTTTTGCCAGCCATCATCCTGGCGGGCTTGCTGACCGGCGTGGCGGAGGCACAGGTCAAAATCGGCACCATTGACCTCCGGCGCGTTTTCGACGGTTACTGGAAGACAAAGCAGTCCGACGGCACGCTCAAGGAGAGAGCCGCAGACATGGAAAAAGAGCACAAGAACATGCTCGATGACTACAAGAAGGCTCGCGAAGAGTATCAACAGCTTGTTACCAGCGCGGCAGACCAGGCGGTTGCACAGGAGGAACGCGACCGGCGAAAACGCTCCGCGGAGGAAAAGCTGCGCTACCTCAAGGACCAGGAGGAAACCATCGCGCAATATGAACGACAGGCACGCCAGACACTGGACGAACATCGCCGCCGCATGCGTGACACGATCCTCGGCGAAATCAAGACGATTGTGAATGCCAGGGCAAAAGCCGACGGCTTCACCCTGGTCTTGGATACCGCAGCCGAAAGCTTCAACAACACACCAGTGGTAATGTTCAGCAACAACGAAAACGATATCACGGAACCTGTACTCAAGGAGCTGAATGCCGCAGCCCCGGCCGACGTCGCCAAAGATGCCGCGAAACCCGAGGCACCGGCCGCTGAAAAGAAGAAATAACCGGCTTGACCTGACTTAATCACCGGCGCTGCCATGGCAGCGCCTTTTTTTTGCTATGACGCCTCGGAACGGGCGACTTTCAAGTCAATGTGCAGATCCCGCAATTGCTTCGGCGAAACGCGCGCGGGGGATTCTGTCATCAGGCATGCGCCCTTGGCCGTTTTCGGAAACGCAATCACATCGCGAATGCTCGGTGTCCCACAAAGGATGGCGTTCAAACGGTCAAAGCCGAGTGCAATGCCGCCGTGGGGCGGCGCGCCATAGCGGAAGGCCTCGAGCATGTAGCCAAATCTCAGTGCTGTTTCCTCGGGCGGGATCTGCAAGACCTCTTCAAAAACCATCTTTTGAAGGTTTCGCTGATGAATGCGGATCGAGCCTCCACCCAACTCCGTGCCGTTCACCACAATATCATAGTGCTGCCCCCGAACCTTCCTCGGCTCAGTCTTGAGCAGGGCGACATCCTCAGCCACAGGCGCGGTGAAAGGATGATGCGACGAGTACCACCGGTTCTGCTCTTTGTCAAAGCTCAGCAACGGAAAATCCACCACCCATAAAAAGTCGAAACGATCCGCGGGGATCTTCAACTTGCCCTGCGATTTCAAAATGTCCGCGCAGTACAATCGTATCTTGCCAAGAATTTCGCTGGCGGTCAGCCACTCTCCTGCGGCAAAGAGCACAAGGTCGCCCTCCTCCACCTGCATCATTTCGGAAAGAGACTTCTTCTCAGCGTCCGAGAAGAATTTGACGATGGGCGACTTCCACTCGCCGCCTTCAACCTTGATGAAAGCCAGGCCCTTTGCGCCGAAGCTTTTCGCGATTTCGGTTAAAGCGTCCATCTGACCCTGTGTCACACCAGCCATACCCTTCGCGTTGATGGCTTTGACAACGCCGCCCCCGGCGATGATGGATTGGAAAAGCTTGAATGAGCTGCCCCTGAACAAATCTGAGAGATCCACCAGTTCCAATCCGAACCGCGTGTCAGGCTTGTCAATGCCGTAACGGTTGATCGCTTCCTGGAATGTGATCCGCTTGAATGGGAGCTGCAGATTTATGTTTAAGGCCGCCTTCCAAATGCGCTGCAGCAGGCCTTCGATAAGCTTGTAAATGTCTTCGCGTTCGATGAAAGACATTTCGATGTCGATCTGGGTAAACTCGAGCTGGCGATCGGCTCGCTGGTCTTCGTCCCGATAGCAGCGTGCGATTTGAAAGTACTTCTCCACGCCGGCAACCATCAGGATTTGCTTAAACTGCTGGGGCGACTGCGGCAGTGCGTAGAACAATCCCGGATTCGTCCGCGCCGGCACCAGGAATTCGCGCGCGCCTTCGGGAGTGGATTTGAACAGTGTAGGTGTTTCCACCTCGAGAAAACCCTGCTCATCCATGTAAGCGCGGGTGGCCATCGCAACCTTGCTGCGGACGCGCAAATTGCGGGCCATCTCCGGCCTCCGCAGGTCCAGATACCGGTATTTGAGCCGCAATTCTTCGTTCACCTTCGCGGCAGCCTCGGGATCATCCACCGGAAAAGGTAAAACATCCGCGACATTAAGCACCTGCAACTCTGACACCGCGACTTCAACCTGCCCGGTCAGAATCTTGGGATTCGTCCTGCCCTCCGGCCGCAGACGAACCTTCCCGCTCACACAAACCACGCATTCACTGCGTAATGCCGATGCCTGCTCGAAAACATCCTTCGGCAGATCCGAAGGATCAAACACCGTTTGCGTGCGACCCTCCCTGTCGCGCACATCAATGAAAATAACACCGCCAAGATCCCGCCGGGAATGAACCCAGCCGGCCAGGGTGACGCTCTGGCCGGCATGCTCGGGACGCAACTGGTTGCAATGATGTGTGCGTTTCATAGGTCGGGCTATGAACGCGCAAGCAGGAGTTCGCGCTGGAATATCAGTTCCTTGGGCAGATGCGCGTGCAACTTGATGAATAGCTCGTCCTGCATCAGGATTTCCCGCTTCCATTCCTCGTCAGAAATAATCTGAACCTGCTGGAATTGCTCCACTGTGAAGTTCGGCAGGTTGGACAAGTCAAACCCTTTGATCGTCGGCACCCACCCAATGGGAGTCTCGTCAGCATCCATCCGACCATGGCAACGATCCACGATCCACTTCAAAACGCGCATGTTCTCACCAAAGCCCGGCCAGAGAAACTGGCCCTGGCTGTTCTTGCGGAACCAGTTCACATGGAAGATCCGCGGCGGAAACTTGATGGTCTTGCGCATGTTGATCCAGTGCCGGAAGTAATCACCCATGTTGTACCCGCAGAAAGGCAGCATCGCCATGGGATCTCTCCGCACCTGACCCATGCCGCCAACGGCAGCAGCCGTCATCTCTGAACCCATCGTGGCGCCGACATAGACACCGTGCACCCAGTTGAATGTCTGAAATACCAGCGGCATCGTGTCACTTCGGCGTCCGCCAAAGACAATCGCGCTGATCGGCACTCCGTTCGGATCATTGGTCTCGGGCGCAACCATCGGGTTATTCGTCATCGGCGCGGTAAACCGGCTGTTCGGGTGCGCCGCCTTGTCCTTCGATTCGGGCGTCCACTTGTTGCCGCGCCAGTCAAGGCATTCCTTGGGCACCGGGCCATCTTTGCCTTCCCACCACACGTCCAGGTCCGGAGTCAGCGCCACGTTCGTATAAATGGTGTCCCGTGAAATCGTGGCGACGGCGTTCGGGTTCGACTTGCTGTTCGTGCCCGGAACAACACCAAAATAGCCGGCCTCGGGGTTGATCGCGTAAAGGCGGCCATCCGGCCCCGGCCTCATCCACGCAATATCGTCCCCAATCGTCCACACCTTCCATCCTTTGTAGTGAGCCGGCGGAATCATCATGGCCAGATTCGTCTTGCCACAGGCGCTCGGGAAGGCCGCCGCAATGTAGGTCTTCTCACCGTTGGGCGCCTCCAGGCCCAGGATGAGCATGTGCTCAGCGAGCCAGCCTTCCTGCCTGCCGAGATAGGAGCCTATCCGCAGTGCAAGACACTTCTTTCCAAGCAGGACGTTGCCGCCATAGTTCGACCCCACAGAGATGATCGCATTATCTTCCGGGAAGTGCGCGATGTAGCGCCGATCAGGATGCACATCCAGCATGCAGTGCAGCCCACGGTTAAAATCGTCCGAATCTCCAAGGTGCTTGAGAGCCACTTCCCCCATCCGAGTCATGGTCCCCATGCTCAGCACTACGTAAATGGAATCCGTGATTTCAAATCCAACCTTCGCCAGCGGAGACCCCGGAGGCCCCATCAGGTAGGGAATGACGTACATCGTGCGCCCGCGCATGCAGCCGGCGGTG
>CAYNZC010000073.1:18878-22802 GCA_964401575.1 uncultured Verrucomicrobiota bacterium | reverse complement strand
TGGATTGAGCTTCAGAGCTTTCTCATATTGTTGGATGGCCTTCTCGAACTGCTTCTGGATGGCGTAGGCGTTTCCGAGGTTGCTATGGGCGCCGGCGTTTGTGGGATTCAGTGAGAGCGTGCGCTCGAAGTGGCTGATCGCCTCGTCAGCAATGAGTCAATGACTTGGCAGCCTACACCAACAGTTTATTGAAGTCATCCAAGACAGATTCCACAAACTCACTACCACTTACGCCAGGGGGCGTTTTGATATGTTCCCGCAAGAAGGCCGCTGACATTCTGTCCAGACTGGCTCGCAATTCGATTGCTTGAACACCGGGAGGGGCTGACTCCAACTCAGGTTTGCTCAAGAACTGCCAGAGGGCTTCCATGGCCGCAAACCGTGACGCCCAGTCGATCCAGCGAGGGAACTCCCGCTCCGGCGCCTGCCAGGTGATCAAAAAACGCCACTCGTCCCGACGCAACCAGAAACGCTTCTCACGGCCCTGCCAATTAGCGAGGACGTGGCCGGAGCGCTCCATGTCGTTTAAGGTGGTCTGAATTGTCCGGGGGAAATACGCAAGGTGCTCTGCCATTTGAGCCGGATGCGCAGATTCACAGGTGAGCAGGTATGCCATTACTTCTGCGCGGGCCTGGACGCCGAGGAGGCTCCGCAATTTCATTAAGAGACTTGTGGCGCGGTTCGGATCAGGAGACTGGCTCAAATGACGAAGTTTAACAGGACCACGTTTCCAACCATGCTCCGCAAAAAGCTCGTCAACTCCTCCGAGAACAGGCACTCCCGGGAACAGTAATTCCAGGTTTGTCACCGGTTTCGCATCCCGCAAGAATGCACGCCATTTGCCATTGATTGAACGTCCAGCGAGGTGTGCGGCCATTCCGTTCAACACGGAGCGCTGGCCGAAATGAAGAGCCATGTTCTGCAATCGCTGGATGTTGACTAAATGGCTGTTTGTACTCAGCCAATCCAGCACCTCATCGAACAGCCGAGGATCGTGTCGGCCGAATGTAGTCGTCACCAGCACCAGAGCTTCCGGATCTATGACCCAGAAGTCCTTGCCATCCGCGCTGCCTGCCACACCCAGGTCGCTCCACTGACGCCAAAGGAAGTCCAAGGCGCGGTTTAGAAAGCGTTCGCGTTCTTTATCAAGTTTCATTGGAGTTTTATTGGCCAAGCGCATCGAGAACTTCTCCAACGAGCTGATGGAATGCTGGAGAATCGTCCTGAGTGAAAACCCAATCCATTGCTGCGCGGAGTTCCTTCTCGGTAGGGAAGAGCTTCTTCAAATCCTCAAAGTGCCGGCCGCCCTGATCCGCTGCCGCGTAAAGCTTCAAATGAATCTGATCGTAGCGACTAATGAAGCTTGCGGTGAGCAGAGGACCGAATATTATCGAGACCAAGCGCTTCTCAACACCCTGCGGAAGTCCCAGACGGAAAAGGTCCTCATCCGCTGGACCGTCATTAAGCCACTCTCTAGGCAGCTTAAGTTCAGCCTGGACCGCTTCAGCATCCTCGCGCAGCCAGTCAGGAAAAGGCCGAGCGCAGCGCAGATATCCATCACGAACTGTTGCCAGGACATCAATGTCTTTGGTTGTGCGCGGAACCAACTGCAAAGCGATAAGAGCCGAACCTCCGCAGATAACCAGATGATGTGACGGCCGCTTTCTGGCTACCATCAGGCTGCCGAGGAGCGATAGAGCTTGCTCGATAGCACTCTTATCAAAAGTACTCATCCAGATAGTTTAAACACCTAAAATCGGCTTTTCAAGTATCCTTTAAGGAGAATGCAATCCGGGTATCTCTTTCAACCGCCTCATCGCATCCGGGTAGTTCGGGCGCAACTCCAGTGCTCGACGGAAGTGTTCATTGGCTTCACCGCTTTTCGACTGCCGCAGCAGGGCCATGCCCAAATTATAGTGCCCCTCAGGATTATTCGGGTTCAGCCGGAGAGATATTTCGTAGTGTTGAAGCGCCTCAGCCGTGCGGTCTTGCTGCATGAGAACGTTTCCGAGGTTATTGTGCGCCTGGGAATCCTGTGGATTGAGCTTCAGAGCTTTCTCATATTGTTGGATGGCCTTCTCGAACTGCTTCTGGATGGCGTAGGCGTTTCCGAGGTTGCTATGGGCGCCGGCGTTTGTGGGATTCAGTGAGAGCGTGCGCTCGAAGTGGCTGATGGCTTCTGGAAATTGGCCTTTCATGGCCAGCGCGATGGCAAGGTTGTTGTGGGCGTCGGCGTGGTCGGGTTTCTGGCTGAGCGCGAAACGGTAGTGCTCGATGGCTGCTTCCATTTCTCCCAGTTCAGAGAGGGCATTTCCAAGATTGTTATGCACCTCGACGTGTTTTGGCCGGACACGAAGCGCGCGCTCATAATACGGGATGGCTTCCCGGTGTCTGCCGAGCTTTGCCAGCGCGTAGCCCATGTTGTTCAGCGCGTCCTCGTAGTCGGGCTTGATCCGGAGAGACTTTTCATAGAACTGCATGGACTCGGCGATCTTCCCCTTGCCGGAGTAGTGGTATCCGAGATTGTTGTAGGCGAGGTAGTTATCTTTCGTGACCTGGACAGCACGTGTGAAGAGAGTCTCAGTGTCTCTCCAATACCCGACCTGCCGAAAGGCAAGCATTGCCAGGACACAGAGGGCACAAAGGCCTATCCATGACCGCGCAGGTGAAAACGCCGTTTGAGCTATAGGCGCGCGGACGGCTCGTCCCCGGGTTTGCGGCCTTTCCGAGGAGGACCTCTCCCCGCCCCGATGCTCTGCGATTGTCCAAATGATCCCGAAGAACAGGCCTATGATGGGGAGATACGTGTAGCGATCAGCCATGGACTGGATCCCGACCTGCACAATGCCGATCACAGGCACCATCATTCCCAGGAACCAGAACCAGCCCACCAGCAGCGGCCTCCACTCCTTTCCATGCCATTGCTTATGGGCAAGGTGGAGGACACCCGCGGTAATCGTCACAAGCAGTATCGCCGCCGCAACAACCTGCCAGGCTGGCCAGCTTCCCGGATGCGGATAGAGGACGGAAAGGTCGTCCGGCCAGACAGTCTTCCGCAAATAGCGGACGTAGGCTACAGCCGCATTCGCAAGCCTCTGACCCACAGTAAGCGCGACCGATACCGCTCCGCCTTCGCGCTGGACAAAGTAAGTGACCACACTCGATGCCCCGGCCAGGAGGAAGAACGGCAGCTTCTCAAGGATGAGGGTGCCCGCCTGCTTGATCGAGAAGCCATGCTTGAGGTCAATTCGCTTGAAAGGCCAATAATCGAGGAGCAACAGCACGAACGGCGCGGTCACAAGCATTGGTTTGCTCATGAGACCCAGGGCGAAGCAGAGGAGAGAGAGGGTATAGCTTCCAACGTTCAGCTCTGAACCTCTGCCGTTCAACGTCCACCGTCCACCGTCCGACTTTGAACTTCCAACTTCCAAATCAGAATTGGCGCTTTTTCCTTCTTCCTGGCGTCTCTGCGTCTTTGCGTGCAGTGATGGAGTGGTGGCGGAAGAGGACGAACATTCAGCCTTCAGATCAGAACAGCGGGCGCGCGCGTGGATTGAGTAGAAACAGAGGGTGAGGAGAAAGAAGAAAGCGCTGAGCACGTCTTTTCTCTCCGACGCCCACGCAACGGATTCCACATGTAACGGGTGCAGCGCAAACAGCGCCGCCACCATTGCGCTTCTCCATTTCGATCCCGTGGCAACGTTGAGAAACCAAAAGAGCAACAGGGTATTGGCCACATGCAAGGCAAGGCTCGTCGCATGGTGCCCGGCAGCGTTCAACCCGAACAGGCGGACATCAACCATATGCGAGACCCAGGTGAGCGGATGCCAGTTGCTGGCGTGTCCCGTGGTAAAGGCCCACTTAATTCCGTCCAGAGTCAGCCCTTGCTGCACCTGTTTGTTTGCGGTGACGTAGTCGGCGTCG
>CAYNZC010000073.1:0-18868 GCA_964401575.1 uncultured Verrucomicrobiota bacterium | reverse complement strand
CGAACCCGTTTTGAAAAGTGTGCGAGTATGCGAGAATGGTGGCAATCGCAAGCAGAAGGCAGAGCACGCCACGGTGACTGGCGATCCCGGGAAACCGCTTGCCGGATTCGGGTTTCAACACGTGCTGCGTCAGGAGGGCCTGCGATACACCTTGTGAATGGCGGCCTGATCCACCGGCTTCACAAGCACCTCGTCAATGTTCACATGATCCGGCCGACCCGCCATCCATACCATAATCTCCGCAATATCCTCCGCCGTCAGGGGCTTCATCCCCTGGTACACCTTCGCGGCGCGCTCCGCGTCTCCCTTGAACCGGACCAGGCTGAATTCCGTTTCCGCAAAACCCACGTCCAGGCTGCCAACGCGGATCCCCGTGCCGTTCAGTTCGAGCCGCAGGGCGCGTGTGACCTGCAACTCGCCCGCTTTGGCCGCGCAATAGACTGAACCGCCCTCGTAGGCCGTGCGTCCCGCGATAGAACCGACATTGATGATTATGGCGCCCGCGTCGTGCGGCATCAGAGGCAGCACAGCACGAGTCATGCGCAGGATCCCGAGCAGGTTCGCCTGCACCATGAATTCCCAATCTTCGTCCTTGCCGTCCGCCACGGTGTCCAGCCCTTTTGCTCCACCGGCGTTGTTGATGAGCACGTGGATTTTGCCCGCCTTTTCTTTTGCGAAACGCGCGAATGCGTTCACACTATCGGTGCGAGTGACATCCAGAACATGGAACAGCGCCTCCGGAGCGCCCGCCTCCCGGGCACTCCCGGCCACGTGCTTGAGCTTGTCCATGCGCCGCGCCCCGAGAATCAACCGGGCTCCGGCAGCACCGAATTCCCGGGCGGCAGCGGCCCCGAAACCACTGGACGCGCCCGTGATCAGCACCCATTTGCCTTCCAAACGTTTATTCATAACTTCAGGAAACCATCGAATAACTCCAACCCAGCACAAGGGCAACGGGAATCAGGCCCGCGACAGCACCCGCGACAATCTCCGCCCAGGGACTGCCAAACCTGCGCCCGACCCGCGGCCCCACCTGCCCACCGATGAACCACCCCAGCACTCCGGCAATCAGAAAGCAGATCACACCAAGTTTCGGAGTTTGAAATAGTGCCTGGATATCCTGGAAAACAATCGCCGGAGGAATGCCCACGGAAAACAAGCCCCCCACGGAGCTAACCACCGCACCTGCAAGAGAGCCCAGATTCATTTCACCGAGCGCAGGCTGCCTGAAATCATCACCTTGTGCCATAGCGTCAGATTACGCCCGCGGACGTTTTTGAAAAGAAGGATGTTTCCACGACAGGCATGGGAGACACCCGCCCGGCGACCACTGCCATCGAGGCCTCCACCCCGCCTCGCGCCTGTTTCAGGGACAGACTTTCCTCACCCAATTCTGGTTGTCCAGATACCACTTCACGGTTTTGCGGATGCCCTGCTCAAAGGTGTGCGCAGGCACCCAGCCCAGTTCCTTTTGTATCTTCGAAGCATCAATCGCATAGCGGCGGTCGTGCCCGGGACGATCTTTGACAAAGCTGATGAGTGAGCGCGAGTTGCCTCCCAGGGCCGGCTGGAATTCATCCACGAGATCGCAGATCAACTCGACGATCCTGAGATTGGCCCATTCGTTATGCCCGCCGATGTTGTATGTTTCCCCTGCCCTTCCACGCGCGAGGACCAGCCAAAGAGCCTCTGCGTGGTCTTCCACGTAAAGCCAATCACGCACGTTCATGCCATCGCCATAGACCGGCACCTTCTTGCGATTAAGAATGCTCTGGATAACAACAGGAATCAGTTTTTCGGGAAACTGATAAGGACCGTAATTGTTCGAGCAGTTCGTGATGACGGTGTTCAAGCCGTAGGTATGATGATAGGCCCGCACCAGCATGTCGCTGGAGGCTTTGCTGGCGGAGTACGGGGAGTTCGGAGCGTAGGGGGTGGTTTCCGTGAAGAATCCCGTAGCGCCTAAACTCCCATAAACCTCATCCGTCGAGACGTGGTGAAACCGCGAGTGTTTCGAACCTTTCCAAACCTCGCGGCACGCTTCGAGGAGATTGAATGTCCCGACAACGTTCGTGTGGATGAAGTCGCCCGGCCCTTCGATTGAGCGATCCACGTGCGATTCAGCCGCCAGGTGCATGACATCCGTCACACCGTGGCGGGCGCACACATCGAGCACCGCGCGTTTGTCTCGCAAATCAACTTTCTCAAATCGGTATTTTGGATGATCGCCGAAGCCGGCCAGGTTTTCCGGATGGCCCGCGTAGGTAAGGCAATCCAGGTTGACCAACCGCTCAATCGAGGGCTGATCAATGATGTAGCGAATGAGATTCGAGCCGATAAACCCGGCGCCGCCGGTAACTAAGAGTATCTGTGACATTGTAATCGCGTTTCAGTTTTCAAGCACCCGGTCAAGGCTCTCCTGCCAATCCGGAAGTTTCAAGCCGAAGGTCTTTTCGAGCTTGGCGCAGTTCAAAACGGAGCGCGCTGGTCTGCGCGCCGGAAGAGGGTATTCATCCGTCCGTATTGGCAGAACTGCGGCGCATTTCCTGCCCTCGCCTGGCATCCGATCCACGATCCTGGACGCAAATCCATGCCAGCTTGTATGCCCGGACGCTGCAAGATGATAAATGCCGTGATACGAGGTCGAATCGGCCACGGATGTCACATGTTTGACCGCAAAAGCTGTCGCCTCGGCAATCATGCGTGACCACGTTGGCGCGCCAAACTGATCTGCAACGACCTTGAGCTGTTCGCGCTCGGCAGCCAGCCGCAGGATGGTTCGCATGAAGTTCTGCCCGCGTGCGCCGTAAACCCAGCACAACCGGAAGATCAGGAAACGACAGCCGGACTGGACGATCGCATGGTCTCCCGCCAACTTGCTCTTGCCGTACACGTTCAAAGGGTTGGGAGCATCCTCCTCCACATACGCCCCCTTCGTGGTACCGTCGTAAACGTAGTCCGTCGAGTAGTGGACAAGCAGGGCGCCAAGTTCCGCCGCTTCCGCCGCCATGATGGCCGGGGCAGCCGCGTTGACCTGGTGCGCCTTGGCCGGCTCGGATTCGGCCTTATCCACAGCGGTGTACGCGGCGGCGTTGATCAGAATGTCCGGACGCGCCGACTTGACCCTCTCCCGCACGCCAGCCTCGTTCAGGAAATCAATCTCGGGGTAGTCAATTGCGGTCACATCCCCTAGAGGGGCCATGGAACGACACAACTCCCAACCAACCTGCCCCGTGCGCCCCACAATCAGGATTTTCAAACGCGACATAAGCGAATCAGAAAAGACGGTCCGCGGGAACGTCCCGCAGCAAAAGGCCCTTTCTGTCCTTATCAGACAGCACCGGGTCTTTCAGGGGCCAGGGAATCGCCAGCGCCGGATCATCCCATCGTACGGACATTTCGTCCTTGGGCGAATAGGGCTGACTGCACTTGTAAAAGAACAGGGCCGCCTCGCTCAACACCTGGAAGCCATGCGCAAAACCTGGAGGCAGGTAAAACTGCTTCTTGTTTTCACCCGACAGTATAAGCGAGTGCCACTTCCCGAACGTTTTCGAGGAGCGCCGCAAGTCCACGGCGACATCGAACACCTCGCCCTCCAAAACGGTGATCAGTTTGCCCTGGGGGTTTGGATTCTGGTAATGCAGTCCGCGAAGAATTCCGCGTCGCGAGTACGACATGTTGTCCTGCTGGAAATCCGCCGGCAGACCGGCAGCCTCAAATCGTGGCTGGCTCCATAGCTCGAGAAAAAAGCCCCGGGAATCGCCAAAGACTTTAGGCTCCAGGATGGCCAGCCCCTCAATATCGCATTTTGATATATTCACGTTCAGATACCTTGTAAAACCCGCGCCTCCGCGACCACCTCTTGAAGCAGGTAATCCCGATACTCGCATTTGGGCATGGATTGCGCCAGTGCGTCCAGACCGTCCAGGCTCAGAAAACCTCTTCGAAAAGCGGCCTCCTCAGGGCAGCCGATCTTTATCCCCTGCCGTTTCTCAATCGTCTGCACGTACGCCGAAGCCTCGTGCAGGCTGCTGCTGGTCCCTGCATCCAGCCAGGCAAAGCCGCGGCCAAGCCGGTGCACCCGCAAATCTCCCCGCCTCAAGTAGGCCAGATTCACATCCGTAATCTCCAACTCTCCGCGGGGGGAGGGTTTCAATGCCTTTGAGATTCCCACGACATCGTTGTCAAAAATATAGAGACCCGGCACGGCGTAGTTGCTCCTGGGACGTCGCGGCTTTTCCTCGATCGAAATCGCTTTGCCTTCCGCGTCAAACTCGACAACTCCGTACCGCTCAGGATCATTCACGTGATAACCGAAGATGCTGGCGCCGGAACTAAAGCCCGCAAATGCCTTATGAAAGCTCTCTCCGCCGTAGAAAATATTGTCCCCGAGTATCAGCGTAACTGATTGGGGGCCAATAAAACTCTCGGCAATCAGGAAAGCCTGTGCAATGCCCTCAGGCTTGGGCTGTTCCCGGTATTCGATCCGCAACCCCCAGCGCTTGCCATCCCCAAGCAACTGTTCAAAACGCGGAAGATCGCGAGGGGTGGAAATAAGGCAAATCTCACGGACACCGCCCTCAATCAGGGTCGTGAGGGGGTAGTAGATCATAGGCTTGTCATACACGGGCTGAAGCTGTTTGCTCGCAACCAGCGTCAGCGGATACAGCCGCGAACCGGCGCCGCCGGCAAGTATAATGCCTTTCATTAGGTGGCAGAATACCCCTTTTGTGCGGCTGTGCAATCCGTACTGTCACGGTCGCATGGCGTAGCACCCACAGATTGTGGCCCTCATCCATCCGATCTTCTTTTTCATTTTTGCTCGTTTGGGTTGAACCGGCCTTGCCCCAGGGTTTACAGTGATACGAGTGAAGGGTCCGACGAAATCCTCTGCTGCGCCTGTTGCGGCTGAATTGTCCGAACAGGAGAGGAGGGCTTTGATCACGCTGCTGGCTGACGAAGACCCCTATGTCTATGAAAGGGTTCGTGAGAAGATTGTCGCCAGCGGCCCAGGCGCTGTCCAATGGCTCAAGCCACACCTGGTCAGTTCCGATCCCCTGGTGCGGCGGCGCGCACGCGCGATCACCCAGCTTTTCGAGCGTCACACCGCCGATAATGACTTCACTCTTTTTTGTCTGACTTCAGGGAACGATCTGGACCTCGAGTACGGAGCGCTGCTGCTAAGCCGAACAGCTTACCCGGATGTGAATATCCATGGCTACAGTGCGCTGCTCGACAACTACGCGGCTGAACTCCGGAGCCGCCTTGCCCACAGCACAACGGCGGGAGAGATCCTGATGTGCCTTCGCAAGTACGTTTTCGGCGAGCTTCGATTCGTCGGCAACAGGGAGAATGAGATGGATCGGCGTAATGGCTACCTCAGCCGCGTAATGGACAGGCGCATCGGCAACTCCATCACTCTGTGCACACTATACTTGGTGCTGGCCCGCCGGCTTAATCTTCCAGTGACCGGCATCGCCTTGCCATGGCACTTCCTGTGCCGCTACCAGAACAGCTCGGTCGAGGTCTATATCGACGCCTTCGATCGCGGCAAGCTGCTTTCAAAAGCTGATTGCGCTCGCTTCCTGGTCTGGCCCGGCCAGAAAAGCAGCGAGTGGAGCCTTTCCCCCGTCAGCACACGCCAGATGCTCCTCAGAATGTGCACAAACCTCTACCAGATGCACATCGTCAGCAGGGATTCCGAGGAGGCTAAGCGCCTTATGCGCTACGTCGTAGCCTTGTCCAAGCAGGGCCCATAGGACATCACAAGAGGTCTGAACCGTGCCGGGTTGAAATTGAAAAACCACCCGCGCGCCTTACCGGCGCCGGGTGGTTTTGAATTTTTGCTAACTGCTGGAAATGCGCCCGTTTGGCGCCGTCAATTGCCCGCCGGCACTCCGGCAGTCAGGTCCAGCGGTTCGGGCTTCTCAGGCTCCTCTTCGATCTCCACCAGCGGCTTCAGGGTCACCTTCCTATGGTAATCAAACCCGGTGCCGGCAGGGATAATGTGGCCCATGATGACGTTCTCCTTGAACCCGCGCAAGTGATCCACCTTCGCGCGAGTGGCCGCCTCGGTCAGAACACGCGTCGTGTCCTGGAAGGAAGCCGCGCTGAGGAAACTCTCGGTCTCGAGCGAAGCCTTCGTGATTCCAAGAAGCACCGGCTGGGCCTCAGCCGGCTTGCCGCCCATCTTCTCCACACGCATGTTCTCGTCCTCGAACTCCAGCTTGTCCACCTGCTCGCCCCAGAGGAACGTGGTGTCGCCAGGCTCGGTGATCCGCACCTTTCGCAGCATCTGTCGAACAATGATCTCGATGTGCTTGTCGTTAATCGTAACACCCTGGAGGCGATAAACCTCCTGGACCTCGTTGACGAGGTGCTCCTGCAACTCCTGCGGCCCGCAGATGTCGAGGATTTCATGCGGATCAATCGGACCTTCCGTGAGCTGTTGACCTTTGCGGACATAGTCGCCTTTGAACACAATCACGTGTTTGCCGATCGGAATCAGATGCTCCTCGGAGACGTTTGTTTGCTGGTCCTTGATCACAATGCAGCGCTTCCCACGAACGCTCGGTGCGAAATCAACGATGCCGTCAATCTTCGAGATCTCCGCGGCGTCCTTTGGCCTGCGCGCCTCAAACAACTCGGCCACCCGCGGCAAGCCGCCGGTAATGTCTTTCGTCTTCGAGGTCTTTCGCGGGGTTTTGGCCATCAGGGTTCCGGCCACAATCCGGTTGCCTTCCTGGACAACAACGTGAGCCCCCGAAGGAATCAGGTAATTTGCGGCGGGCTCGCCCTTGTCATCCAGAAGGATGATTTGCGGGTGCAAGTCTTCCTTGTGCTCGATGATAACCATGGCCTCCTGGCCTGTGGTCTCATCCTCGACCTGCTTCATTGTAACACCCTCGATGATATCCGCGAACTTAACGCGGCCCGGCTTCTCGGAGAGAATCGGAACGTTATATGGATCCCACTGGATGAAGGTCTCGCCCTTCTTAACCTGGCCACCGTCGTTCACCGAAATGATGGAGCCGATGACCACGTTGTGGCTCTCAAGCTCTCGTCCGTCCGGCGCGAGAATGGACACGGAGCCGTTCTTGTTCAGGACGATGTTGCTGCCGTCCTCGAGCCGCACCAGGCGCAGGTCGTTATATTGCACGACGCCGTCAAATTTTGCCTTGATCTGGGGCTGTTTAAACACCTGCGACGCGGTTCCACCGATGTGGAATGTGCGCATTGTAAGCTGGGTTCCCGGCTCGCCAATGGACTGAGCGGCGATAATGCCAACCGCCTCGCCCAGCTTGACCTGCAGGCCCGTGGCGAGGTTTCGTCCGTAGCAACGGATGCAGACTCCCTGCTTGCTTTCACAAGTAAGCACCGAACGGATTTTGACACGCTCGACACCCGCAGTCTCAATCGCCCTTGCCTTCAGCTCGTCAATTTCCTCGTTCGCACGAACGAGGAACGTCTTGGGATCCTGTGGATTAGCCACGTCGTCACACGAACTGCGCCCGATCAGGCGCTCGTTCAGCTTCACGACCACATCCTCACCCTCGTAAATCGCCTGGACCCAGATGCCATTGGTCGTTCCACAATCCTCTTCGCGAATGATCACGTCCTGGGCCACATCCACCAGTTTGCGAGTCATGTAGCCCGAGTCAGCGGTCTTCAACGCTGTGTCCGCCAGACCTTTCCGCGCGCCGTGCGTCGAAATAAAGTATTCCAACACCGTAAGTCCCTCGCGGAAATTCGACAGAATCGGCTTCTCGATAATGTCGCCGGAAGGCTTCGCCATGAGGCCGCGCAAGCCCGCCAACTGACGCACCTGCTGCCGGTTGCCGCGAGCGCCGGAATCCACCATGAGCGAGACGGGGTTGTACTCCTTCTTGCCCTGGTTGTTCTCAAGCGTCCTAAGCATCACGTTGGAGATCTGGTCCGTGCAATGCGTCCAGATATCGACAATCTTGTTGTAGCGCTCGCCCGGGGTAATGACACCCTTGCGGTACTGCTTCTCAACTTCCTTGATCTGCTTTTGGGCGGTTTCGATTTCCTGGTCCTTCTCCTTCGGAATGATCATGTCGTCAATTCCGATGGACACACCCGCGCGGGTAGCTTCGCGGAAGCCCATTTCCTTTAGCTTATCGAGCATTTGCACCGTGGCGTCGTGCCCGGAAACCTTGTAGCAACGCCAGATCAGGTCACCCAATTGGGACTTGCCCGCTGTCCGGTTGAAGAACCCAAGCTCCGGCGGCCAGATCTCACTGAAAATCACACGACCAACGGTGGTCTCAATGACTTTCTTGTTTGAATCGCCGTATTCCGTCTTGCGCCCGAAATCCGGGTTGGCCAGCCGGATACGTTCGTGCGTGGTGATCGCCCCATCGCTGTAGGCAAAAATCACCTCCGTCTTGGAACCGAATAGCTTCAACTGGTTCACATTTGACGGCATCGGTTTTCGCGGCTCGGCCGTGAGGTAAAAACAACCCAGGGTAATATCCTGCGTCGGCGTAATAATCGGCCTGCCGCTCGATGGGCTGAAAATGTTGTTCGGCGCCATCATCAGCAGGCGAGCCTCCATCTGCGCCTCCACCGAGAGAGGCACATGCACGGCCATCTGATCTCCATCAAAGTCGGCGTTGTAGGCAGTGCAAACCAGCGGATGGATGCGAATGGCTTCGCCTTCGATCAACTGAGGCTCGAAAGCCTGCACCGAAAGACGGTGAAGCGTCGGCGCGCGGTTCAGCAGAACCGGATGCCCCCGCGTGACCTCCTCCAAAATATCCCAGACCTCCGTCGTTTGCCGCTCGATGAGTTTCTTCGCGGAACGCACGGTATGGACGTAGCCGAGTTCTTTGAGCCTGCGAATGATGAAAGGCTCGAAAAGCACCAGCGCCATCTTCTTGGGCAAACCGCACTGGTTCAGCTTGAGTTCGGGGCCGATCACAATGACCGAGCGCCCGGAGTAGTCCACGCGCTTGCCCAACAGGTTCTGGCGGAAACGTCCGCCCTTGCCCTTGAGCATGTCGCTTAGGGATTTCAGCGCGCGGTTTCCGGCTCCCGTTACAGCGCGGCCATGCCGCCCGTTATCAAACAGGGCGTCCACAGCCTCCTGAAGCATGCGCTTCTCATTCCGGATGATCACCTCCGGCGTCTTAAGCTGAAGCAGGTTCTTCAATCGGTTGTTCCGGTTGATCACGCGCCGGTAAAGGTCGTTGAGATCGGATGTGGCGAAGCGTCCGCCCTCGAGCGGAACGAGCGGCCGCAGGTCCGGCGGAATCACCGGAAGCACTGTCAGAATCATCCACTCCGGACGGCTCTTCGAGGATTCCAGACCCTGGAGCAGCTTGATTCGCTTTGCGATTTTCTTGCGGATCTGCTTGCTCTTGGTTTCGGTCATCCCGATCTGCAGGCTGTCAATCTGCTTGCCGAGATCCACTTTCGACAGGGCATCTCGAACCGCCTCGGCTCCCATCTTGGCCGTAAACGCATCCGGTCCGTAAGTCTCGCGCGCTTCGCGGTACTCGTGCTCGCTCAGAAGCTGGTTCTGCTTGAGCGGGGTCGAGCCCGGGTCAATCACCATGTAATCCTCGTAGTAAATGACACGCTCCAAGTTTCTGGCAGTCATGTCGAGCACCAGACCAATCCGGGAAGGCATGCATTTGAAAAACCAGATATGGCAGACCGGGACTGCAAGCTCGATGTGTCCCATGCGCTCCCGCCGAACTCGGGCAAGCGTCACTTCCACACCGCAACGATCACAGACAACGCCGCGGTGCTTGATGCGCTTGTACTTCCCACAGGAGCATTCCCAGTCTTTCACAGGACCGAAAATGCGCTCGCAGAACAAGCCGCCCTTTTCAGGCTTGAAGGTTCGATAGTTGATCGTCTCCGGGTTCTTGACCTCGCCTTTCGACCACGAGCGCATCGCGTCGGGCGACGCCACGGAGATCGCCACATGGTCCACCTGGTTGACCTTTTCGAGGCCAAGCATTTCACGGGCGCTTTCCTTGGAACTAATCATAATAAGATATTCTTTGTTTAGGTTACACGGCTGCGAGCACGGCCATTGGCTCGGCCGGTTGATCCACAGGGTTGGAGTAGCCGACTTTCACATCCAGACCCAGGGACTGCATTTCTTTGACAAGAACGTTGAACGATTCCGGTATGCCCGCTTCGAGACTGTTGTCGCCTTTGACAATGCTCTCGTAGATGCGGGTGCGCCCCTGGACGTCGTCCGATTTCACGGTGAGCAACTCCTGCAGAGTGTAGGCAGCGCCGTAAGCTTCCATGGCCCAGACTTCCATCTCCCCGAAGCGTTGTCCGCCGTACTGCGCCTTGCCGCCCAATGGCTGCTGCGTCACAAGCGAATAGGGCCCCACAGCGCGAGCATGGATCTTGTCCGCAACAAGGTGGCCCAGTTTCATCATGTAGATGTAACCAACCACGATCTCCTGATCGAACATCTCCCCTGTCCGGCCGTCATACAAATGGGTCTTCCCATTCTCCGGGAGCGAAGCTTGCTTGAGGTAATTCCGGATGTCTTTCTCGCGGATGCCGTCAAATACCGGCGTGGCAAACTTCATCCCGAGCAACCTCGCCGCCCAGCCAAGGTGCGTCTCGAGCACCTGGCCCACATTCATGCGCGACGGCACGCCCAGCGGGTTCAGCACAATGTCCATAGACGTCCCGTCCGCAAGAAACGGCATGTCCTCTTCAGCTACGATCTTGGCCACGACACCCTTGTTTCCGTGCCGCCCAGCCATCTTGTCACCAACCGACAGCTTGCGCTTGGAAGCGATATAAACCTTGACTGACTTCACAACACCGCTATCAACGCCCTCGCCGGATTCAGCGCGCTCGATTTCCTCGTCGTACTGCATCTGAACGTCATCGAACTTTTTCTTAAAGCTTCCGATGATTTCGTTGATCTTGTTGCGAATGGGCGACGGATCGATCTCAATCCGGTCATACACCTGCGCAAGCTTGCGCAACAGGGTCTTGGTAATCTTGCGATTCGCGGGAATGATGATTTCGCCGGTTTCGCTGTTCACGACATCCAGCGGAATCTTTTCGCCAAGGAGAATGTTGCTTAGTGACTCGGTCAACTGCTCGCGCAATTCATCAGTCTTTTTCTTGTAATCCTCCTCGACTTCTTTTGCGTGCCGCTTTCCTTCGGAAGCGGTCGTTGTAGCCTCTTTCTCCGTATCCTTCTTCGAGGAAACTTTGACGTCCATGACAATCCCGTAGGTGCCCGACGGCACCTTGAGCGACGTGTCCTTCACATCGGCGGCTTTTTCGCCGAAAATCGCGCGGAGAAGACGCTCTTCAGGCGCCAGTTCCGTCTCGCTCTTGGGCGTAATCTTGCCCACCAGGATGTCGCCGGGTTTGACTTCCGCCCCGACTCGAATCACACCGTCCGACCCGAGATTCTTCAAAGCTTCATCACCGAGATTTGGAATATCCCGCGTGATCTCCTCGGGCCCAAGCTTGGTGTCCCGCGCGCTGACCTCGAATTCGTCAATATGGATGGACGTGAAAATGTCCTCTTTGACAATACGCTCGCTGATCAGGATGGCGTCCTCGAAGTTGTAGCCGTTCCACGGCATGAATGCGACCAGGACATTTCGGCCCAGCGCGAGTTCGCCATGCTGGGTGCAAGGACCATCAGCAATGACCTGGCCCTTCTTCACGGTGTCGCCTTTGCGCACAACTATTTTTTGGTTGATGCACGTAGCCGCGTTTGACCGCATGAACTTCCGGACAGGGTAAACATGAATACCCTTGGAAGGATCGCTCTTGATCTTCTTCTTGCTCTCCGGAAGCTTCCCGTCCGGCGTGATCACAATTTGACTGCCGTTTACCGACGCGACCTTCCCTGCTTCCTCGGCCACAATGACGGCCCTGGAATCCCGGGCGACCCGCTCCTCGAGTCCCGTGGCAACCAGTGGCGACTCGGTAACGAGCAGAGGAACCGCCTGGCGTTGCATGTTCGAGCCCATCAACGCGCGGTTGGCGTCGTCGTGCTCAAGGAACGGAATCAGGCTGGCAGCCACGGACACCAACTGCTTTGGCGAAACATCCATGTACTGCACACGCGCGGGTTCGACATCAATAAAGTCGCCACGCCCCCTGCAAACAACAGTGGCGGCGTCAAATGCGCCATTCTCTTTCAACGGAGAATTGGCCTGCGCAATGATAAAGCCTTCCTCACGATCGGCGGTCAGGTAATCAATGTGCGCCGTGACCTTGCCGTTCTCGACTCTGCGATAAGGAGTTTCCAGGAATCCGAAATCGTTAATCCTCGCAAACGTGGCGAGAGAAGCGATCAGACCGATGTTAGGACCTTCCGGCGTCTCCACCGGGCAGATGCGTCCATAGTGCGATGGATGAACGTCGCGCACTTCAAAACCTGCGCGGTCACGGGACAACCCGCCAGGTCCAAGCGCCGACAAGCGGCGCTTGTGTGTCAATTCAGCCAGAGGATTGATCTGGTCCATGAACTGCGAAAGCTGGCTGCGGCCAAAAAAGTCCCGGATCACCGCCGACAGCGCCTTTGGATTGATCAGCTTTTGCGGAGCCATCGATTCAGCGCCCTGGTCGAACAATGTCATGCGCTCCTTCACCAGACGCTCCGTGCGGGCCAGGCCCACACGACACTGGTTGGCGAGAAGTTCGCCCACGGTGCGAACACGCCTGCTGCCCAGGTGGTCAATATCGTCCAGAGATCCTTCATTCTTCTTCAGACGAAGCAGATACTTGGTCGCAGCGACAAGATCGGCTTTCGTCAAAATGCGGGAATCGCCGCCCTTGATGCCCAGCTTCTGGTTGATCTTGTAGCGCCCAACCCTGCCCAGATCGTATCGCTTCGGATCGAAGAACAGGCGCTTAATCAGCGCGCGCGCATTGGCAGCGGTCGGCGGATCCCCAGGGCGCAGCCGGCGATAGATATCCTTGAGGGCCTCCTCTTCGTTCTTGGCCGGGTCTTTCTTCATGCACTTGATGACGATCCCGTCATCAACTGTGGTATCCACGACCTTGATCTTGCTGACACCAAGCTCGGCGATCTGCTTGACCACCGCCTTGGAGAGCGGTTCAAAAGCCCGTGCAACGACAAGCCCTTTGTCGCTATCAACAGCATCCTCAACGAGAACCTTGTTCGGCAAATCCTCCAGCTTTTCCGCTTCCTTCACCGACAGCTCCTCGACATCGTAGAAAAGCTTTAGAATCTCCTCATCGGTGCCCCGGGGAGCCGCATCCTTTGCCTTCGTCTCGCCATCCAGAAACGCGAGCGCCCGGAAAAATGTTGTTGTAAGGAATTTCCGGCGGCGCTTCTTGCGATCCAGGTACACATAAAGCATGTCCGACGTGTCGAACTGGGCTTCGTACCAGGAGCCGCGATCAGGAATGATCCGGAAGGAATGCAGCGTCTTGCCGTTCGGGTGCTGGGTGGCCTCGAACGCCAGGCCCGGCGAGCGGTGCAACTGGCTGACAATCACGCGCTCCGCGCCATTGATGACAAACGTCCCCTGGGGGGTCATGAGCGGCAGTTCGCCCATGAAAACCTTTTCCTCTTTGGTGCCCTTTTCCTCCTTCAGCAGAAACGTAACGTAAAGCGGCGCGCCATAGGTCAACCCTTCCCTCAAGCACTCGAGCCAGTCCAGCTTCGGCTCGCCGATATCATAAGAATGAAAGTCCAGCACGCACTTGCTGTCGTAGCTCTCGATCGGGAACACCTCGGTAAAAACCGCTTGCAACCCGACATTCTTGCGCTTGGACGGCGGAATTTCGGCCTGCAGGAACTCCTTGTACGACTGCGTCTGCAGCTCAATAAGGTTCGGTGGGGCGATGACTTCTTTGATTTTTCCGAAATTGATTCGTTCAGTTGCTCGCGATGGCATTTTAACCTTTGGACGTGCCGGTCCCATGGGACCGGCGGTTCATATCTGTTAAACGACAGAAGGCAAGTCCGCTTTGTTCACAGCGAGCTTGCCACAACTCAAGCCGCTCAAAAGCGGCCGCGCTGGTTTTCTGCTCTATAATTTAAAATCCGATCAAAATCGTGCCCGGGACCGGGACCGGCGCAGGGCGGCGGCTACCGCCGCCGCCCGCGCGGCACAATCTGTGATTTACTTCAACTCGACCTTGGCGCCAGCGTCTTCAAGCTTCTTCTTCGCGGCGTCGCTCTCTTCCTTGGTTGCGCCTTCGAGGATCGGCTTCGGTGCGCCTTCGACCAGTGCCTTGGCTTCGGCAAGGCCCAGGCCCGCCTTCACTTCGCGCACTGCTTTGATGACAGCAATCTTCTTGTCGGCCGGAACCGACGCAAGGATCACATCAAAGGTTGTCTTGGCTTCGGCGGCGGGAGCGGCTGCTCCACCGGCCGGGCCGGCAGCGGCTACCGCGACAGGCGCGGCGGCTGTGACACCCCATTTTTCTTCGAGTTCTTTGACCAGGTCAGCGATTTCGATGACCGTGGCATTGCTGAGTTCTTCAACGATTTTTGCTTTGTCTAGAGCCATTTTTCCTTTCATTCGTCTCGTCGTCACCAGCGGCCACCAGTGTATTAAGCCCGCTGCCTGCAGGCCGACGATTTACGGTGTTTTTGTTGTTTGTTCCCGCCCCGCGCTGGCCTGGCGTTGGGCGAAATTGGTTAAAATCTGTCAGGCGGCAGCCGGACCAGCCGATTCAAGCTTTTCACGGCGGGCCGCAAGCACGCGTGCCAACTGGCTCGCGGGCGTGTTCATCAGCGCAACCAGCTTCGTCGCCGGCGCATTCAGCACACCGAGAAGCTTGCCGCGCAGCACCTCCATGGA
This sequence comes from uncultured Verrucomicrobiota bacterium, assembly GCA_964401575.1. Lineage (GTDB taxonomy): Bacteria > Verrucomicrobiota > Verrucomicrobiia > Limisphaerales > UBA8199 > CAYNZC01. The sequence goes on along the minus strand of CAYNZC010000073.1, from coordinate 4,058 downwards.
CGGCAGATCGGCCAGTGTAAGAATCTCGGGCTGGCCCAGGCGCTCGTTATTGAGATAACCAAAATGCACCTTGAGCTTGTTGGCAAACTCCGCCCCAAAGGTCTTCACGACTTTCGCCGCCACGGAAATATCCTTCTTGCCCGTGATAACCGCGACCTGCCCGCTGAGGGTGCCGTTAATGTCAGCCACGCCAGCTTCCTTCGCCGCGACCTGGAACAGGGAGTTTTTCACGACGTGAACTTCAGCCCCGGCCTTCAGAAGCCGCTTTCGAAGCTCAGTGAATTGCAGCACGTTCAGCCCCTTGTAGTCCACAACGATGAAAAAAGGAGAGGCATTCAGCCGCGCAATGTATTCTTTTGTAAGAAATTGTTTTTCAGCACGCATGTTGAGAAAATGTTGTTCGTTTCGATCGCGCCTGTTTAGACTCCAAACTCCTTCAGATCCAGCCGCACAGGCGGACTCATGGTCGCCGAAAGTGTGCAGGAGTGAATGTAAGTGCCTTTGACGCTGTTGGGGCGGGCTTTGGCTACGGCATCAATGACCGCACGCGCATTTTCCTCGACTTGCACGGGAGGAAACGCCGCTTTCCCGACGGGAACATGAATGTTCCCGGCTTTGTCCACTTTGAATTCTACTCGGCCAGCCTTCACTTCTTTGACCGCCTTGGCGGTGTCATCCGTCACCGTCCCCGTTTTCGGATTGGGCATCAGGCCTCTCGGACCGAGCACCTTGCCGAGCTTGCGCACTTCGCCCATCGCTTCCGGAGTCGCCACAGCCACATCGAAATCCGTCCATCCCTGCTGGCACTTGGCAATCATGTCCTCAAAACCCACGTTTTCGGCGCCCGCCGCGCGAGCGGCATCGGCTGCCGGACCGGGTTTGGCGAAAACCAGAACTCGAACCACTTTGCCGCTCCCGTGCGGCAAAGGAACGGTGCCGCGAACCATCTGGTCGGACTGCTTCGGGTCCACACCCAGACGAAACGCGAGTTCAACCGTCTCGTTAAACTTGGCCTTGGGAAACTTGACCAGAAGTTCAACGGCTGCTTTGAGGGTGTACGGCTTCTTGCCGTCCACCATTTGAATTGCTTTTTTGTATCGTTTGCTTGGCATTTTATTTTTTGCGGTGCTGTCGAACTCCGGTTTGCCGGGCTCTCCCGCGATTCATTTTTTAACGGTTCTGCTATGAAATCGTGTTACTTCTCAATAACATCAATGCCCATGCTGCGGGCGGTGCCGGCAACCACTTTAAACCCTGCCTCTTCGTTTGTGGCATTCAAGTCGTTCATCTTCAGCTTCACAATGTCCAGCACTTGTTTGCGCGTGACCTTGCCCACCTTTTCCTTGTTCGGAACTTTTGAGCCGGCAGTGATTCCCGCCGCCTTCTTCAGAAGAACCGACGCCGGCGGGGACTTGGTGATGAAAGTGAAGGACTTATCCTGATAAACCGTGATCACGACCGGGATCACCATGCCGGCCTGGTCTTTGGTCTTCGCGTTAAACTCTTTGCAAAATCCCATGATGTTCACGCCATGCTGACCCAGCGCGGGGCCAACGGGCGGCGCGGGATTTGCCTGACCCGCGGGGATCTGGAGTTTAATTTGACCGGTGATTTTCTTTGCCATAATTCAGATTCGTTGCCTGGCCGCTCTTGCCCGAGCAGCCGCGTAAATTCCTAGGTTTTTTCGACTTGCCAGTATTCGAGTTCGACAGGCGTGTTCCGCCCGAAAATGTTCACAGTTACTTTTAACTTGCCGCGTTCAGGATCAATCTCTTCGATAATCCCGCTGAAATTCAAAAACGGCCCGTTATTGATCTTGACCGTCTCGCCCACATCGAAACTCACCTTCGGCTTCTCATGCTCTTCAGAGGCCGATATTTGGTTCTTGATGGACTCGACCTCGTCCTTCGGCGTCGGCGTCGGCGGTTCGCCGCCCACAAAACCGATCACCCCCTGCGTTTCCTTGATGAAATACCAGGGCTTCTCAATGATTCTGCCGTCGTCGTCCAGCAGCGCCATATCCACAAAGACATAGCCGGGCCAAAGCTTTCGAGTCGAGACCGTCTTCTTCTGATTGCGAACCTCGACCACTCTCTCCATGGGCACCATCACCTCATTGATGTATTCGCCCATCTCCTCGGCTTTGATGCGCTTCTCGATGCTTTCCTTGACCTTCTGCTCCTGTCCGGAAAGCGTTTGAATGACAAACCACTGACTTTTCATGGCCTGCTCTAGGTAATCCGGCTGACGAGAATGGTAAAAATGTAATCCACAAGGACCGTGAAAACGCCAAGAATAATGATGGCGATTGTCACGACCATGGTAGAGCCCTTCAACTCGTCCCACGTGGGCCATGTGCACTTCCGAAGCTCCTCACGCGTCAGCATTACATAATTGGCAAATCGCGCCAGGTGGCCCGCCCGCCATACGTATATGAATACGCCAAGAATGACAGCCGCCCAGACTATCAGCCAGATCGTGTCTTTGTTCATGTCGTCTTTTCTAAAATGTTTGGCGGAGAGGGAGGGATTCGAACCCCCGTCGGCGGTAAAGCCGAAGCGGTTTTCAAGACCGCCGCAATAGACCACTCTGCCACCTCTCCGGCTGGCAGGGCGGGAGGGACTCGAACCCCCAACCGACGGTTTTGGAGACCGCTACTCTACCAATTGAGCTACCGCCCTAGCGCCATTGAGCTAAAATAATTATAGGGACAGCGGGTGCGCCAAGGCACCCGCCAACCCTGCAAATCCCTCAAAGGCTTACACCATCACTTCCGTGACGCGGCCAGCGCCAATCGTGCGACCGCCTTCACGAATGGCGAACCGCTGTCCCCTCTCCATAGCAACGGGGGCGATAACCTTCACTTCCACAGCCACGTTGTCACCAGGCATCACCATCTCAATACCCTGCGGGAGCGTGACGGTTCCGGTAACGTCGGTCGTGCGGAAGTAGAACTGAGGCCGATAGTTCGTGAAGAATGGCGTGTGACGGCCACCTTCTTCCTTCGAAAGCACATAGACTTCTGCCTTGAAGTTCGTATGAGGCGTAATGCTGCCCGGCTTGGCCAGCACCATCCCGCGCTCCACGTCTTCCTTCTTGGTGCCGCGCAGAAGCACGCCCACGTTATCCCCGGCGTTCGCGAAATCCAGCAGCTTGCGGAACATTTCGATGTCCGTAGCCACGGTCTTGCGGGTTTCCTTCAGGCCTACGATTTCGACGTCGTCCATCTTCTTGAGTTGTCCGCGCTCAACACGGCCGGTCACCACAGTGCCGCGACCCTCAATATTGAACACGTCCTCAATGCACATCAGGAACGGCTTGTCCACTTCGCGCGGAGGCAGGGGAATAAACTCGTCAATAGCCTCCATCAGCTTTTGAATGGACTCCTCGCCTTTGGCCTCGCCGGCCAGCGCCGCCTTCGAACTGCCACGCACCACCGGGGTCTTGTCACCGGGGAACTGATATTTGTTGAGCAGATCGCGAACTTCCATTTCCACGAGCTCGAGTAGTTCCGGGTCGTCCACCAGGTCCACTTTGTTCAGATAAACAACGATCGCAGGCACACCAACCTGGCGGGCCAGGAGAATGTGCTCGCGCGTCTGGGGCATCGGACCCTCCGAGGCGTCCACCACCAGGATCGCGCCGTCCATCTGCGCCGCGCCAGTAATCATGTTTTTCACAAAGTCCGCGTGGCCGGGGCAATCAATATGCGCATAGTGGCGCTTGTCGCTCTGGTATTCCACGTGGGAGACAGCGATAGTGACGGTCTTGGTCTCGTCACGAACGGTGCCACCTTTTGTGATATCGGCGTAGGAGATTGGAGTCGCCAGACCCTTGCGGGACTGGGTTTGAACGATGGCAGCCGTAAGAGTGGACTTGCCATGGTCGATGTGGCCGATGGTGCCGACATTTACGTGCGGTTTCGTGCGTTGAAATTGCTCTTTAGCCATTGCTGTCTCCTAATTTTTTATTGTCTGTTTAGTAATATTCGTCTTTGTTTTCTGGAGCCCATGATCAGGATTGAACTGATGACCTCGTCCTTACCAAGGACGCGCTCT
>CAYNZC010000072.1:0-23211 GCA_964401575.1 uncultured Verrucomicrobiota bacterium | reverse complement strand
TGACTTCGGCCGTGACCGAAGCGGTGGGATCGCTGATCCGCCCGCGCAGCGCGAACTCTGTCCCGCTCAGGATGTCCCCGTTCTTCTTCGTTTTCAATGTATCAGCGGTAACAGCAATTTTGAGGCAACCGGAACGAGTTCCGGCTCCTCCCGGGTAACACCTATTTTTGAGGCAGGGCGCTTGCGGTGAAGTTCGTTGAGAGGAAGGATGACCATGAGGCCGTTTGCACATTTGCACATTCGTTTTGACACCCATACATTCTGCCCCCATACGATATTCTGTTGACCTGCTCCGCCCTTTACTTCAGAGAACTTTCCCCGCTTCTGATCGATATCTTCAGTGGGTTTGAGATTACGTCGATCAAGAACCCGTTAGTAGGCCCGGAAGGACTATACATCGCTTGTCTCGCAACGATTGAGTAGGTTCCGGGGCTTTCAAACGCAGGAACACGACTCAAGCTGCCTGTCACTTCCTTCATTTGGCCTGGTTCTAGAAAAATATAGGCAGTGCCGCGAAAGGGATTATTCCTGGATTCCATGGCGCTTGGCGAAACATCTTTACCTTCAGGTGAAGTCAACGTGAACCTGAAGCCCTGGGAATAGGCAAGGTCGGGGTCATGACGAAATAAGAATCTTTTCTCGACATTCGTATTCCTGAACCGAATGCGGAGACAAAGAGGAGCATTTTTTCTGCTCGCGTGGTCAGTATCAATCATGCTGATGCTCATCTGCACGCCACTGACTTCGGGCCCCCAAACGTTTGTTGACGAAAGGGCGTCTCCCTTGCATGCCACTGACCAGACTAACAGCAATAACGGTCCGGCATATAACCATTGAGATCTGTAAACTTTCATAAAGGAGGTGCCCAAAAACAGTTTTGTATCTGACTCTTCCATGTTGGGTATTCTTCTGTATCTTCCACAGAATCGACATAACATGAGTTGGGGGAAGTCTGAAGCACCCAACCACTAGGCCCGTTTGTTACGATGCCATTCCATCCCCAGTTGACTGCTCTGAGTGGCACCCATACCCCGGGCAAGTTCGGCTTGAACATCATCCACATCCTATAACTGTCCGAAACTTCGTAGCGTAAGTGCTCGGATTCCAACTGTTGGGAAGGGTCGTCGATAGGATGCTCATCAATGAGAAAGCTTGTCCAAGGATAAGTGTCTCGGTAAGGCGGCAGGCCGGCGAACAGCAGGGTATGACCTCCTGAGTTTTCGTCAATCAGGCTGCGGGAGGAATCTACTACTTGCACCCAATCGTTGGTCCCAGAGAATCCAACCGGAATACTAATGGAATTCGTGAGGGTAATGCCGTGCTCTAAAAAGGCTGGGTCCATGAGTCCTAGCTGCCACAACCCGTCGTTGTAGACCATTACCTGCGTAATGGATGGAGTTATTGTGGCGTTCGGCCGATACATTTGAATTGTGCCAATCTCTTCCAGTGTGGCCTGCTGCCCATTTTGGAACGTCAGTTCCTTTTTCAGCGATACATCATATGCGGCTGGTATAATATACTGGCCCGAAACCCACCATACTGTCGTGGGATCGTTCTTCAGCAGAATGTCATTCTTGAAGTAATTTGTCGAACAATCCGGAAAAGAGCTGCCTGGAACCGCGTTGGTCCCATCATTGTAAAAATTTCCTCCCAGAGACCATGTGTTCTCGGTAAAGTAATCAACTATTCCGTCTGGGGTTCCATTCTGCCAGTTTGACTGGAGGTCCACGTACTGCCCCACTATGAATTTGGGTCTCTCAAAAAAAAGTGGATTCTGACAGTCCTGACCATTGGCTATAATCCTTAGCCAATGTTTCGAGGGTGAGGGCTTTGTATAGGTGTAATACGGATTACCCTCAACCGTTGGTGTAACGTCGAAAGCCTTTTCGTTAGGCAAAGCTCTGTAGAGTTTTCCATCATTACCCAGCGGTCCCAGTGATCCCAGAACGATTTTGTCGGACAAGATTGAATAGGCTTTCTTGTTCTGTTCCCTCTCCCACCAGAAGGGATCCCCCATGCCCTCAGCGGACGCGGACAGCACGAACAGGCTCGCGGCAGGAGCGAACGTCGCCTTCCCGCCCGTGCGCAGTTCATACAGCGTGCGCGCCGACCGGGCAACAACCTCGTCATAGAAAGCCGCCGTGGGACTGGGATGATAGAGGCGGTAGGCGGCAATCCTGCAAAACTCGCCAGGCCAGGCATCCGAAACTGAGGCAGGATAGGTATAGTAGTAGGGATACACGCCGCATGTAGTCCCCTTGCTTCCCCGACTGGCCCCGTAACCATAATCCCCTTGTCCTTTCTCATTCCAATCCCACTTGGACCACAGGAAATAATAATCATCTTCCTCCAGCCCTGCATTACTATGGCAATCATCCTCCCACCAGGAGCCGGGCTTGTCGCGTTCCCAAATGATATCCTCTCTGATCTGGGCATCTGCCGAACTGGAGCGCTCGATCGAAAGCCAGCTATAGCTCTTGTGGTACTGAACGGCGACAACCCTGGCAGGCTTGTCCTTTTCTCGCTCGGTGGTGGTGCTTTGGAAAGAGGCCGGGTTGCCGGGGTGATCGTAGGTAGCCTCCTCCCCGCCGCTGCCGCCCCCGTCGCCGTTGCCGCCGTTATCGGTTAGTGGAATGGCACGAGCCTGAATGACCGCTGTCCCCCCCTCATTTACTGGCACGCCCTCAACGCTCCAGCCGCCGCCAACCACATTTGTGACTTCCACACCGTTCACCCAAACCTTGTGGTCGCTGACATTTATCGTTCCATAGACCGTAATGAAAGGCTGGTTTAGCGTGCTTTCTTCCAGCGGCTCAATCGCCAGGGCCAAGCTGCTTTTCGTCACCACAAGGTTTGTGCGAACACTATTTGTTCCAGTGTCCACTGCCAGAAGGTTAATGACGTTTGATCCTTCGGCAAGCGGGAGATTCTCGATCCAGAATTTTCCATCCCGTTCAATGACAGCAGAGGCCATGTTGGTGACTCCATCACCGATGACTTCGGCCGTGACCGAAGCGGTGGGATCGCTGATCCGCCCGCGCAGCGCGAAGTTGGTCCCGCTCAGCATCTCTCCGTCCTGCGGCCAGACAATGGATAAAGCAGGCGCGTTGGTCGGATAAACGAACACAATATCCCACTCGTTAGTGCTCACGTTTCCAGCCCAGTCAAATGCGATCAGCGCTATATGATTGGTTCCCGGAGCCAATGGGGCATGAGTGCATGCAAACCAGTTGGTGGTGATCTCCAGAGTATTCGTATTCACGAACTGGCTCGTCACGTATCCGGGCAGGTTCGTGAGGACACCGCTGCTATTCGTCACGTTAAACCGGATAGCCAGAAGCGGCTCCGGACTGTAGCCGCGGAGTTGCAGCACCGGTTGGAATACGACTTCGCTGGCCGGATTCGTCAGCACGATTAATGGGACCGTTGTGTCACGCGTGATCCAGTAGGAATTCCAAGTGGGCTCAGAATTGGTGGCCCGGCCTTTCAGTCCGATCATGACGGAATGCTGTGCTTCCGCCGAACCTATGTTTGCGGTGAAGTTCGTTGAGAGGAAAGACGACCATGCGGCCGTTTGCACATTCGTGCTATCCACAAGCAGAGCAATATATGATGGATGCCCAGCCAGTGTTGTCACGGCGCCGGGAGCTGTTTCTCCGTTAACCCTCAGGCTCTGAAAAAGTGTGTAGAAGGAAATACTGTTCGGATCGGAGGCTGTCGAGTATTCATCCAGGTTCGATATGCCATCATCGTCAAAATCTCCATCAGATGGCTGGCTCAGATTGCCGAAGTGTTCCAGCTCCCACCAGTCTGGCAGGCCGTCAGCATCGATATCCACCACCCCATCTCCATCCATGTCAGGCCTCAGGAGCCCTGCGCTATCCCAGGCTGCGCGACCGCTATAAAGCGTGAAGTTGATGCCTTCGACGATCTTGCCTTCAAGACCGACAGCGTGGGCAGGAACTTCGAGCCGCACCCACTGGCCAGTCTGTGGCAGGGCGCCCATATTTGTGCGGCTTACAGTCCCATCCGTGCCGTAGGCCAAATTGTTTGCACCCCAGTATGCCCGGTGTTCCCTGCCATAATAACCATTATTCTCCAGAATTTGAAACTGGAGCATGATTTCTGCCGGCGGCTTTGTCGGATCAAGGTTTACGTACGCGTAGAGGACATCGCCGGTAGCCGGGCGCATCACTGCCACTGCCCGTTCAAAGTAGTGCTGGTGCATGGTATTGGTTGTATTGACGGTAACCCGCATCTGTTGGCCGGAATGGGGATACAGAGTGCCACCCTCCCAGCCAGTACCGTCACTCCAGGAAGTGACCCAGTTCCAAGTTTCCCCGCCGCCAGTGTACTGATAGCCACCCTGGGCGGTAGCGTCTTCCATGATCGGAAATTCGTTATCCTGCCAGTCCGCAATGCCATCTGAGTCTGAATCGTAATTGCCCGGATTGAGGCTCAACTGGTACTCGCGGAGATTCGATAAGCCGTCGGCGTCGTAATCACCGTCTCCTGCCTGGTCGAGGTTCCCAAACCATTTGAGTTCCCAGGCATCCGGCAAACCGTCCTCATCGCTATCGATGTCCCCTTTATAAACCAGTTGAAAGCCGCTGAGGTTATTGTATCCAAGAACACTGTGCTTTGCCTGAAAGACCACCGGCTTGTTTGAGAGGATGGCCACATCCTTGAAGAGCACGTATTGCTGGCCGATTTCCCATCGGTTTGAAGTGTGGCCGTAACCCTTGAGGCTTGTTCCTTTGATGCCCTGGTTGACCTCATCGGTCCATAACTCGTAAATGGCGTTATCCGTGACGACTGCCGAGTGGCCGTAGAGGTAAAAATCGCAGTTTCCTTCGGGCAGATTCGTGATCGTGACAGTGATATTACCGGCGTTCCACGAATACAGATAGCTGCGGAACATCGGATCAGGCAGGCTCGGCACACCCCAACTGCCGGGCGAGTTGCGTATGAGCAGTCCGGCTGAACTATTCGAGGTATTGGACCATTTCAGGTTAGGCACACTACCAACATAAGCACCGCCCTGGGCATAATGGTTCCAGAAATCATTCGTGGCCAGTCCCACAGCAGCGAACCCAGTTTTATCAGTAGAGGCGCCGCCGAAGTTGACGTTGAGCAACTTTAGGATTTCCGGTTCGTAGGCTGGAATGGCGCTTGCAGGAATGATCTGCAACCCACTCAGGGACGCGTAACCTGCGGCGTCCTGCCACGCGACAAGGGTGAGCGTCTGGTTGGTGATGGCGATGTTTCTGAAACGGACGAATTGTTCGTGCTCCTCCCATACCGGGGAGTGCCAGCCGGCTCCCCAACTCGTTGTGCCTTTATGCCAGAGCGTAGCGGTGTCGCGCTTGAGTTCAAACAGGGGAGCGCCGGCCTCCGAAGCTCGCGTGGCATACACCACGATATCGTAATCATCCGAAGGCAGATTGGTGATTGTAACGCTAATGAGTCCGCCATTGGTGGGATGGACAAAGTACGCGTACATATAATCCACAGGAACACACAGAGGATTGCAGGCAGCTCCCGGGGCATTGCTCACCACGATTCCAACAGAGGACTGGTTGTTGTCCGACCAGTAGAGATCCGTGAGCGCCCCCACCTCATAGCCCTCGAAGCTATAGACGTTCCAATAATCCCAGGAATCGTATCCGAATGCAGCAGGTCCGTATTTTCCAGTGTAGCAAAACTCCACGTTGAGAAGCGCGGTGTTTACGATTAAATAGTCCAGCAAGACTCCCGGTTCGGCATCTAAAGGGACGCTGCTCCTGGCCATAAGCCACTCAGAGCCATCAAGCGGCTGAGCAGTCTTCGGATCAAGCAGGGCGGTTTGAAGATTGGTGGCTGTTTTGCCCGATGGCATGTAGGCGCCTTCCCCAGGCAAAGCATCCAACTGAGCTTTGATCAGATTATACGGCGTTGACTCGATCAGTAAGTGGCGGACCTGGCCGTCCTCATTCGTAAGAACCTGCCAGCTCTTACCGGCAGGAACACTCCTCTCAGGTTGCCCCAGTGTGAAAGACCTGCCCTCGATCATTCGCATAGCACCCCACGAGAGCGTCTCATCAAAAAGTGTTTCGTTCTTTTGAAGGCCAAGAATGCTGTAGTGCTCAGCAAGGTTGATCGGATTCAACGAACGCCGGGGTTGTGGCGGGCTCACGAACTCCGTAACCACAGCGAGGCTGACGCTCTCGCTTTCTGAAAACCCGAACTGGGACGGAGGAGGCAACTCCTTCCTTATCACAACCAATTGTTCAAACGATGAGCGCTTGTACTCGTAAACGATATCGGCGGATACTCCGGAAAATCCATCACGATATACGATCGTATCCGCCCCGATTAACTCACCACCGCTGGGTTTGATTTCTGCAAGAACAACGCTATTGCCTTTATCCGAGATGTAGCACAGTGCCAGAACATGGCTGTTCAGAATCACGCCAGCGGGCGTTCGCAAGCTGATAAGTGCGGGCATCGCAGGCGGGAAGGTCACCTGGTGCGGCCCGAACCGCCCAATCGCGCCTTCGGCAAGCAGCTCGATTTCGGCCGGAATCTCCTCTCGGAGATTCGCCGCCTGCGTCATGCGCTCGGCAATGGCAAGGCGTGCTGCAGGCTCAATCGGTTTGGCGAAAATGAAACCGGGATCGGAGGGTGCCAGGAGCTTTTGCAGTTCCGCTATGTTCGCCGAAAGGTCGTTCGTGTTCTGGTTCTCCTCTGCTAAGGACGGCGGGACGACCTCCTGCGCATACATTCGGATGGACAGGGCAGCCAGAAGAGAGAGCATCATTAATACAGGAAAAGGAGTTTGTCGTTCGTTGATAGGCAAAAACAGTCCTCTTGGGTGTTTCCGGATCGAGTTCGTTGAGAAGACGCGTGCAATTCTGAAACGCGCAGTGCGAAATCTGTGGTACAAGTATAAACTGCTGGTGTCGGCTGCGGGACGTCTCAGTCGAGGGGCAACGGTGTAATCAGCACTGGACCTCATAAAGACAGCTCACTGAACAGCGGCGAAACAGTGAACACAACTACTTATTCCACACAGGCGCGGATACGTCCAGCAGAATATAGTCACGAATCCTGACTGCGTTCAGCCAGGGATTTTCGGTTGCCTCAGGCCTGCGACGGGGGCAACTTGCCTGTGATGCCCACTGTGAGCGACATTGGGTTGCCGGTCGGACCTGCCAGGCCGTTTCCGTTGAAACGAGCACGGCGGATACATCGCTTTTGTGTTCGATGCCGATGACCTTTCGCCTATCAACGCCGGCCAAATCGAGAAAAAAGCGGGCTGCTTTGCTGTTTCTTCTTTTTGCGGTCATCGGGTCGCTCGTTCGGCTTTCCCGGCCTGATTTTGGCCTGTTGCCAATGCTCGAACCCCTGGACTTTCAGGGCACGAGCACTAATTTTTTTGTGTGCGCGGGCACGCCGTTTCTCGCCTTCTTTCTGGAAGATGTGGTCCGCTTGTCGTCCTACGCGAAGACGGCCTTTGGAACGGCCGTGGGCCTTTCGATCTACGAAGTTGCGCAGATTTACATGCCCCGCCGGACATTTGATCCTTACGATATTCTGGCTTCATTCCTGGGTGCGATATGCACTGAGATCATCGCCCGTGTACTGCTGTTGAGGCAGAATGGTAACAATATCGGTGAGCTGAATTGTTGATATGACTACCGATCGCTACATGTTCGCGTCGCTGCCTCAAGTGAAGCTGTGGCACGATTTGCTCGGCCATTTGGAGTTGCTGCGCGGCGTGGAGGTCACGCAATTCGTGACGGATGGCGTGGTTGGTTCCTGGATCGATTTCACATTTCGAGGGCAGCGCTTCACCATCAATGAGGAGGCGGGCTTCTATCACTTCTTTGTTGAGGAACCGGACTGTTCCGGGAGTGTTTTGAACGAGGTTGCCGCTCATTGTGAGAAGTTCTTGAGACTATGATGCTGGTTGCCCTAATCGCGGAGTGTGCTTCACCGGTGAATTTCCGCCTTCGGCCCGTTCGGGTTCCGGAGGGGCGAACCATGCGTGTCCCGCACCCGGCACTGGGTTCAGCGCCCTGGGTAATTCGACGAAGAGAGGCATGCTGAGGCGATGAGTGAAGCAGTCGATACGATTGTTGCGGAAGCGGTTTGATTGTCAGCCCGATGATGCCGCAGCAGGGGTTATTACTGTGGAGCGCGCCCGAGCGAGGCTTCCCCGATAACTCGTTCGGAAGAGATGGCAGTCTCACGCCAGGACTGCGAAGGCGGAAAGACTCGATCCGCCTACTGATTTGAGGGCACCCATTGGATGGCGTCGGCGACCACATAACCGCCTGCGTTCTCACCGTTGATTTCCACCCAACCGCTGCGGTTTCCCGGGAATTCATAAACGCCCAGCGGGTAGCCTCCAGTTGGCATCTCCTTCTGCTGGTTCACGGAGACCGGGCTTTGTCCTTTCGCATGATGCACCGTCACGACCACGTTCGATGCGCGACGGGGCGCGGCTTCGGGGTAGGCGGCGAAGAACATGCGCAACTCGTAGCGCCCGGGTTTCAGGTCGGGGGTGTAGCGGGCGCGGAGGGACGGCTGCCCTCCGTATGCAAAATGGAAGCTCGTGCCGACCAATGGTCCGACCGGGTTTCCGGTCTTCCACGGTCCCGAGAACTTCGCCTGTTCATTGTCAATGACGACTCCCGCGAGCGTCCGGGGATGGATAACACCGGGCAGTTTCCATGACAGGACCTGTCTCTGCGTCTGCAGCTTTTCGCGAAGCTGCGCGGCAGGCACGTCCTGCACAGGCGTCCCCGCGCGGGCTGCCATAGCTGCGGCGACTCCCGCTGCGTGACCGCAGATCAGGAACTGAGGCTCCATTCTGAGGCTGCTCCATGCCACGTGTGATGCGCTGAGGCAAACGGGCACCAACAGGTTGGCGCATTCCTCCCTTCGGGGCGTGAGAGCGCGGTAAGGGATTTCATAGGGGAGGATGCGCTGCCCCGAGCCGATAAACCCCTCGTTTGCATAATCGTTGTCAGCAACACGCACGCGTTGCACTGGATGGCAATCCAGCATGTAAGAGCCCATGCCGATGGAGTCCTCTTTCTCGTTCTGTTGGCGCGCGTCTTTCTCTGTCATCACGTAAGCGCCGAGCATCCGGCGGCCCTCGCGAATGTAGAGCTGCCAGGGGAAGTTATCGTTGTCGGTAAACTCGTCCTTTGCGAATCCCCATTGGAGCATTTCGGCACGGAGCTTTTCCGGCACGCGGGAGTCATTGCCGAGAAACCAGAGCAATCCCAATGTGTAATTGCGGTGGCGTTCCCAGATTTGCGCCCGTTCCGCGTAGGAGCCATCCGGGTAGCGCCAGTTTGCGTTTGGCAGATCCGTGGAAGCCGGGCAGCCGTTGTTGATATCGGTTTTGCCTTTCGGGAGGACGGAGATCGTCAGCACATCGGCCAGCCTGGGGGCGTTCTTGCCCGCGAGATATCCTGCCAGCAGTTCGTAGTCCCTGGGGTCGTATTTCGCGGGCCTGGCAATTTGAACGAGGTTTGTTTTGTTGCGGGTGAGGCAGAGGCGGAAGTTGTAGCACTGGACTTTGCTGTCTCCGCTGCCGAAGGCGCCCGGGTTGCCGTCGTGCACGAGCGGAAGCAAGCCCTGGGAATCATAGGCGCTTCCGGGCTTGCCGGAAGGGACGAGGCGGCGTACCCCCGCCCCGGGCTCGTCATATTCCTCGCGGCTTTCGCGGCCCACACGGTAGCGAACACCGGCCCAGGCCATCAGGTCTCCCTCGTAGGTGGCGTCAATGAAGATCGCGGCCCTGTATTCCTCGCCGTTTTCAGTCAGCACGCGCTGGATGCGCCCGTTTTTAGCTTCTACGCCCGTGCGCTCTTTCAGGCGACGCTCGAAGCGGACCTTCACCCCGGCCTCGCGCGCCATGTCTGCGAATACCTTTTCCGCGACGTGCGGCTCTATGTGCCAGACCATCCCGGTCTGCCCATAGACTTTTCCGACTCTCTCAAAGTATTCGCGGGTGTAACCGCCGATGATTTCGCGGCGGTTGAGATCCCCCCAGCCGAGCCCCCCGCTCACCATGCCGCCCAGGTGCTTTCCCGGTTCCAAGAGGATCACCTGAGCATGCTCGCGCGCGGCAGACACGGCAGCCATGACACCGCCTGCGGTGGCGCCGTAAACGACAACATCGGCCTGCTCCGCGCGGAGGCAAGGCTGCGAGCCGAGCAGAAAGGCGAGCAGCAGCCCCAAAGGCCACCGGCGAGGTGATAGAGTGTGGGATGATCCTGTTTGCATAAAGTGTCTGTTCTGTAGAATACCGGGATTTCTCGGGCTGGCGGGCATGCCTCCGCCATGCCGGGTCACACGTTGATGTGACGTCATCTTTGCGGTCCAAAACACGGTCCGGGTCGCGCGAGACAAGCGGGCTGCAACTCCCGGCGAGTTGCAGCCCGCAACACTTGCAGCCTGCCTTTACTGTCCACGCACTTTGTAGAACCTGGTCTGCGGCATGTCGCCGATGACGAGATTGGTCACGGTCGCGGTGGCGCTATCGGCTGTGACCGGCACGCCGGCGCGAACCCAGTTCGGCGGGTTGAGCGAATCGCTTGAGAACGCCTGGTAGGTCTTGCCCGCTTCCGATGCCCAGGAGACCGAAAGGCCCAGCGCATTTGTCGTCACTTGTGTGACGTTAAAAGCGGCGGGGGGCACATAAGCGCTGTTCGTGGCAAAGGCCTTGATGCCGTTCGCCGAGTCCAGCACGTAGATCCTGCTGCCGTCCTTGCCAAAGGTCACCGCCCCGATGCCGCCGGAGGTTGTATTTGCGTTATTGAGCGGGAATATGTCCTGGTCGAGCAGTTCAGGGATGCCCATGAAGTCCGTGATGCTGTAGTAACGGAAATTGTCCGGTGTTTCTACAGAAAGCACGCCAAGCCTGTTGCCTTCCGGGCTTAGCGCCATGGCGCTGCCGCAGCCCGGGAGAGCATCCAGGGAGTATTCATGCTTCAACCAGCCCAGCCCGGTGGCGGCATCGAACTCGAACAACCGCATGGGCTCATTCACGATCTTGGCAAAGAACGTGTTTGTTCCGGGTCCGAACGCCACGCCCTGGTTTGCGAAGGCGGTGGGCCCGTTTGTGATCCAAATCGGGATGGGTGTGAAGTTCAGTCCATCAATGGTTCGGAACAGAACGACGATGTTTGTCTCCCATGTTTGGAAGGAGCCAAGGTTGCCGCCCGGAGCGATCAGGATTTCCGTTTGGGCGCCGACGCCGCGGACAGCCATGTTATCTCCCCACCGCAGTCCCGGATAATTTGGCGCGCCCGGGTCGCCGCTGAACGCGAGCGTGGGCAGCGTATTTGCATTGTCATTTGCGTAGCGGTAGAGACGGTAGGGCCCGGTGGTGGTATTGGTAGCGCTGGTAACGAGATTGCCGACATAAATGGCTCCATCGGCCGTGGCGTTGATGCTGTTGATGTAGCGTGTGCCGCTGCCCATGACGACGCTGCCACCATCGGACACCTGAAGGTAGTAGCCTTCGTAGTTTCCGTTATCGGCATTGAGGATGGCGATCCCGAAGTCGCTCGCATTCAAATAGTGTGCCAGCAGCAGGGAGCCGCCACTGTAGTACGTGGAGACCGGGGAGTAGGCCAGCCCCCGCTGAGCGTTATTGCTGGAGAGGTAGAAATAAATGGGCTCGAGCGTCCAGATATTTGTAAGCACCTCAGTGCTGTAGATGGTGCTTGCATGGATGCCGACCGGCGCGCTTGTGGCGTAGCCGAGGCTATTGGTGACCATGAGATCGTAGATTCCCGAGTTTTCCGGAACCAGGCCGGTAATTGTGTAGGTGGCGCCCAGGACATTCGTATCGGCTGTAACCACGCCATTTGGAAGCGCGACACCGTCACGCCGCCAAACAACAGTCAGCGGCGCCTGTCCCGAGACGGAAGTCGTGAGGGTGACGTCGCGCCCCAGGGTAAGATAACCGACGGCTTCGGATTGGAAGCTCAACACGGTGGGCGTCGAGGGTCCTGCTCCGCCGCCTTCGATTCGGATCTGCTCGATTTCCTGTGCTGTCAACACGGTGTTATATACACGCACATCGTCGTACCAGGCCTGCGGAGTGCGATCCGTAGGGCTTGCCTGCGTGCTGCCGACCCGTAATGCATTCGAGGTATTTGTGATAACGCCGCGATTGTAAGTCAGAGGCCCCGGACTGCTGACCGTTACCGAAGGCGACCCTATAAACCACTGTGCATTTCCAGTTGTCCGCGTCCCGTCATACGTTACGGCACAAAAGATCCAGGTGTTCAGGTCGCTGATGGGAGGCGAATTGGCGCCGGTGCTGGTGGAGTTGATTCCCAGCGCAATGGCAACCGCGCCTCCCGATGGAGCGCCAAAGCGCGCGCCAAAACCACCGGTGTTGGCCAGCTTTTCCACCACGCGATCCGACTGTGCGGGCAGCACCTTGAGGTTCATCCACCAGGTTAAGGTGATGGTGCTGAGGTTGTTCAACTTGTCCGGATTGCCGCCGACCACATAATTGTGCACGCCGCCGTTGGACCCGGCGACATCCAGCGCGTAGCCGGTCCCGCTGGGGGTGTTATTTGTGCGGGTAGCCGTCCCGCTAAAAACGGCGTTGTCGGGTGGCGCAACACCGGTGTCCAGGGCATCACCGCTTTCCTCGTCGAAGTTGTAACGGAGCACCAGTTCCGCGTTTGCGGTTGCGATGCCGGACACCGCAAGCAGTCCAGCCAGCAACCAACGGCAGAGAGAACAATGGACGGCGAACATTCGGGTCTGTTGGGTTTTCATAGGATTGTTGTTATTGGTGATGGTTGTATTTCACAGTACCGGGGCGGTCAAAGCAAGGCGAACAAAATCCGGATCGTCGCCAGGCCAGCTCTGGTTGGCGGTCGGGTTTGTGGTCGGGGAAGGGCGTATCAGCCGCGTTTCGTCCACGCTGAACTGCTCGTTCAACTCCTTTATCCTGGCGGCGCGCCAGCGGAAGGTCTCCGAATGGCCATCAATGAACGAGAGATTGCAGCCGTTGGCGTGTCTGCCTGCCGGCAGGTTCCATACTCCCGAGCTGTTCGTGCGGCGAAAGCCTATCGCGCCGTTGTCGATGCTGATTTGGTTTTCCTCGATGAACACGGAAGTTTGGGAGGGATTTCGAATGGTGGCCTGCTTCCGGGCGGTCAACGCCTCGGTTGTTTGATTGCAATTGAGCCAAACCGAGACGGCATAGCTGCGGTTGTGGGGCACCCGGGCGCCGCCCCACCCCAGGCCTATGACAAATGCGCGGCTGGCCGGGCATTTGTAGATGCCAAGAGAGGTGTTGTAAGGCCATAGCGAGCCGCGCTGCGGATCCGTCTCGTAATCGGAGGTGTATTGCTGCACGTTGCCTTTGATCCATGCATTGTTGCCCGGGCTGGATGTGCCACTGACCGTATTATCCATCAAGCGGTCGCTGCCGTCCGTGGCGTAGAGCTCGTAGGCCAACTGGAGTTGCTTTGTATTGCTGAGGCAGCGGATGGTTTGTGCGCGCACTTTGGCCCGCGACAGCGCCGGCAAGAGCATGGCTGCCAGGATCGCAATGATGGCAATCACCACCAGCAATTCAATCAATGTGAATGCGGCAGGATTCGCTCCGGAGGGAGTTCTTCCCTCGCGGCTGCATCCGGTCATCTTGTGATTCATAGAACACTATCTCTGACTTTCGTTTTCTGTAAAGGCCCGGCGTCTGGGCGACACCGGGCCTTTGATCCCCCAGGCTCAACGAGCTTTCCCTGCATCTTCCTCCATCCTGCGGCTTTGCAGGCCGGTAAAACAACTCTGGCGTCCCGCGATTTACAGGAAACATGATGGCCGTCCCCGCTCCGGAGCCAGTCACGGTGTGCCATGCCGCAGTATGAGCAATGCCCACCGAATCAGGATGTCACTTTACATTTGAGATCTGGGTTGTTATGGTGATCAATATTTCATTGGCAGATTAACTGCTTTGGTTCCCGGCTAGAATACGCATAAACATGCGTATGTTGGACCGGGGGGGGGTGTTTTACGGGTGGCTGGAGGTCCCGTCTATCAAGGTGTTCCGACATCGGGATTTCGACAAATGCGGAGGATTGTCGGTTAGGTTTTGAAGGTGGGAGTGCTCGGAAGATACTGTTGTCGGAAGATACTGTTTGCCGGGAGTGGCGGGTGCGAATACTGTTTACGTTCTGATTCAGGGCAAAAAAGGCGTATGATTACCGAGAATTCAAGCAGTCAGGGCACCTCCCATCTTGTTGCGGGGCTTCACAAACTTGCGCGCAATCTGTGGGTCACATGGGACCAGGAGGCGCAGGACATCTTTCAACAGCTTTCGCCGCGAGGCTGGCAGAACCTGTATCACAATCCCGTTGCGATTCTGCACGAGCTATCGGATTACGAGCTGCGGATGCGGCTGCACGATGGTGGTTTTGCGGCGCGTGTGGGGGATGTGTTGCGTTCGTTCGAGAATTACCTTGGCGAGAAGAACACCTGGGCGGCCCGGAACGCGCCGAAACTCGCGGAGAACCCGGTGGCCTATTTCTCGGCCGAGTTTGGCTTTCACGAGACGCTGCCGATCGCGGCTGGCGGCCTTGGGATGCTGGCCGGTGACCACGCGAAATCCGCCAGCGATCTTGGGCTTGGTTTCATTGGGATCAGCCTCTTTTATCGCGAAGGGTATTTTCAGCAGGCGTTCGATTCGAACAACTGGCAGACGGAGTATTACACCCTGTTGAATCCGAGGAATCTCCCGGTGGAGCCGGTGCTGGATGCGGCGGGAAAACCGCTTGTGTGCAGCGTGAACATCGGGATGAGCCAGGTTTTCTTTCATGCCTGGCGCGCGAATGTGGGCCGTGTGCCGGTGTATCTCATTGACTGCAACCGGCCGGAGAACGAGCAACACTACCGCGACCTGAGTCTTCGAGTGTATGGCGGGGACCTGACCACGCGCGTGATGCAGGAGATGGTGCTGGGCATCGGCGGGGTGCGGTTGTTGCGCGCCCTGGGGCAAAAGCCGTCCGTCTTTCACATGAACGAGGGTCACGCGGCTTTTCTCACCATCGAACTGCTGCGGGAAAAGATGACTGCGGGCAGTTCCTACGAGGCGGCGCTCGAGGAGACGCGGCAGGAATGCATTTTCACGACGCACACGCCGGTGGAGGCCGGGCACGACCGGTTCAGTCCCGAGCTGATGCTCCACGCCATGCCGCTCTACAAGAACGAAATCCCGGTGGATTTCAACGAGTTGATGAAGCTCGGGCGCGTGAACACGGAGAACCTGCACGAGCCGTTTTGCATGACCGTCCTGGCGCTCAAGCTGTCGCGCGCGGCCAATGCCGTCAGCGAGCTGCATGGGAGAGTCAGCCGCCACATGTGGCATTCGCTTTACCCCGGCCAGACGGTGGACCAGGTGCCGATCGGGCACATCACCAACGGTGTGCATCTGCTTGGATGGATGAAAGGAACGGTGCGCCGGTTCTGGCGGCACAAGCTCAGCGTCCGGGCGGCTGAGGGGCTCGACACGGATTTCCTGCGGAAGGAGAACGATTGGGAGGGGCCGTTGAACACGCCCGAGTTCTGGAAGCGCCTGGCGGATCCCTCGTTCATATCGGACGAGGAGCTGTGGTCGCTGCGCTACCTGCTGCGGCGCGAACTGATCGAGTTTGCGCGGCGCAGGCTGCTTATTCAGGGGCACGGCTTGCGGCAGGGGGATTTCCTCGCTTTCGACCAGTTGCTGAATCCGGATGCGCTGACCATCGGGTTCGGGCGCCGGTTCGCCACCTACAAACGCGCGCCGCTGATTTTCCAGCAGTTCGAGAACATTGTGCACCTGGCGCGCAACAAAGAACGGCCGGTTCAGTTCATCTTCGCGGGCAAAGCACATCCGCGCGACGATGCGGGCAAGCGCTACATTCAGCACATCATTCACCTGAGCAAGTACAGCGACTTGCAGGGACACCTGGTGTTTCTTGAGAATTACGACATGCACATTGCCCGGCAGATGATCTCGGGATGCGATGTGTGGCTCAACAATCCGCGGCGTCCGCTGGAAGCCTCGGGCACGAGCGGCATGAAAGCCGGGTGCCATGGCTGCCTGAACCTGAGCATTCTGGACGGCTGGTGGCGCGAGGGTTACGACGGCGCCAACGGGTTTGCCATTGGCAAGGACGCGCATGCCGACACCGTGGAAGAGCAGGACAAGGTTGATAGCGAGAACCTGTACAAGGTGCTCACGCGCGATGTCGTGCCGCTGTTCTTTGATCGCGACGAGCAGGGCATTCCGCGCAAGTGGATCGCCATGATTCGCCATGCCATGACCACGCTGGTGATGCAATACACCACCGATCGCATGGTGCGGGAATACACCACCCGCTATTACCTGGAGAGCGAAGGGGGGAAATAACGGCGCGGGTGTTTCCGCCCGCCTTCGGCGCGAAAGGACACCGGGAGGAGCAGATCCCGGGGTCTGCCTCGATGCGCGACGACTTACAGGTGGCGCCGCACTTCCACGTCGTTTGCCTGGCGTTTGCCGCGGGTGCTGCGGCCTGAATCAATGATTCCATCGAGCGCGGCGCGCATCTTCCGGACCCTGTCGGGTTGAGCGGTGGCGAGGTTTTTGGTCTCGGCGGGGTCGTTCTTGAGGTTGAAGAGATGGACCCTTGTGCCCAGCCGTTCATCCGGGGCGCAAACGAGCTTCCACTCGTCCTGGCGTAAGGTTGGCGCGCCGTTGAACGCGCAGCTCACCGCGTGCTTCCGCGCTTTTCCCCGGCTCCCTTTGAGCAGCGGCAGGATGTTGAAGCTGTCTTCGGCGGCATCCTCCGGCAGAGTCACCTCCCAGACGGCGGCGAGCGTGGCCATGAGGTCCGCATGATGAATCAGCGCTTCGCACGAGGCGCCCGGCTGGACGACGCCCGGCCATCGCACGATGAAAGGCACCCGGTGGCCGCCTTCCCAGGGATCGAATTTGTATCCGCGATACGGTCCGCTTGGGAAATGCCCTTTGCTTTCGAGCTCGCGATTGCCTGCGACCGGCGCAAACCCGTTATCGCTCGTGAAGATCACGAGAGTGTTTGAAGCCACCCCCGCCGAGTTCAGGGATGAAAGCACCTTGCCCACCACGTCATCCATTTCCATGACGAGGTCGGCCACGTCGCGATCGAGCCGGCTTTTGCCGCGCCAGGGTTCGTTCACCGACAGGGGCGTGTGGGGAACAGTGAGCGGAAAATACAAGAAGAAAGGTTTGGAACGTTGTGCGCAGTCGCGGATGAATGCCGAGGCTCGTTCCCCGAGAGCGGGCAGGATGGGTTCAAATTTCCAGCCAGCGAGTGCGGGGCCCTGGTGGCTGGCGAGGCCTTTGCGCACCATGTCTCGGGGCAGGAAGGAGTCCGGCACGCCAACCGTTTGATGATCTTCGATGAAACAATACGGCGGCCAGTTCGGCACATCGGCGCCGAAATAGCGGTCGAACCCCGCCGCCAGGGGGCCACCCCCGAGGGGCTTCGAGAAGACCTCTTTCCACGTGGCCAGTTCAGGATCGGACGGGCCTCGTCCCGCGCCGGCCTCAGGGCCGAAATTGCCGAAGAATTTGCGTTGCCCGGCGGTGATGCCCCAATCCCAGCCCAGGTGCCATTTCCCGATGCATGCGGTTTGGTATCCCCGGCGTTTGGCCAGTCCGGCGACCGTCAGCCGTTGCGGTGCGATCAGCGGCGGCTCCCACAGCTCGACGATCCCCCGTTGCAGGCGGGTGCGCCAATGATAGCGGCCCGTCAGGAGCGTGTAACGCGATGGCGAGCAAACCGCGGAGGAGGAGTGAGCGTCCGTGAACCGCATTCCGTCGGCTGCGAGCTGGTCTATGTTGGGTGTCGGGATTTTGCCCCGGTCCGGGTTATAGCATTGGACATCGCCGATTCCCAGATCGTCAGCGAGGATCAGGACCACATTCGGGCTGCTTTTTTCAGCGCGGGTGGCGGGAGGGCAGATCAGCAAACCTGCGCAGACCGCTGCAATGAATCCCAGGCGAATCACAAGAGCGTCCATTGAAAAACGGTTTCGCATCAAATGGAATGCGTGCGCTTGACGTTACCGGCGTTTCCGAAGCGGATGGCCTCCAGTTCATCGGCGGTCAACTCCGACTCGCGCAATTTGAGGAGCGCGGATTCGAAGTAATAGAAAGGCGCGTGCGAGCCGAAGAGCACCGCGTTGCGGGGCGCCTGGCGGAGCAGGTTCGAAATGCCGGCCACACCTTCCTGAGTTGCCATATCCACCCACGCCTTTCCTTCGGCCGCCAGGCTGAGGGCGATTTTTGAATTCAGCGCCCGGTTCCAGTTCAGCAGCACCAGCTTGAGCCCGGGCGCGTGTGCGAGCGCCCCCGGCAGCGGCTTGAGGTCCGCGGGATCGCATTTCATGCGCGGATGCTGCACGCGCACATCCTCGAGAGTGGCGGCGATTTGCACGATGAGCCCGCGTCCGGCGCACTCGGCAAACAGGTCCGCGCAGGCGGCATCGTTCAGGGTGTAACCGTGATAATTCGGATAAAGCCGGATGCCGGGCATTTTGTGCTCATCGGCGCATCTGCGCAGATCCTCCCGCCACCGGGTGCGGGCGGGGTTGATCGCGCCGAAGGGGATGAACAGGTTTCGCGGGGCGGATTTGCACGCGCGCGCGAGGCGGTTGTTGACGGCTGTGAGATCCGGTTGCAACAGGGCTTCGAAACTGCAAGCCCAGGCCTCGACGACATGGTGTTCGAGCAACGTGCGGGCGAGGACCTCGGATTCGTCGAGGGGCAGCCGGCGCATGGGCCATTGCATCAGGGTCACGTTTGTGTCCACGAGCCGGCCTCCTGCCGGGGCGCGCTTTGCCTCGCTGAGGCGCGGCAGGCTTATGGCGGCGAAGGTTGCGCCTGCCAGGGCTGTTCTGGCCATGAAGCGGCGGCGTGAAAGCGTGTGTTGGGTCGTCATACATTCACCCCTTTGAGCTTGAGAATCGGCGCCAGGATGCGCCGGGCGTTTTCTGAGAGGATCATTGCGCGCGCCTCCCGGGATATGCGCGCTCCGAGCACCTTGCCAAGCTGCGATGCGTAACTGCGCCCGCCGGCATCGCTGCCAAACAGAACACGCTTCGCGCCGAGTTCGTTCACCGCCATCTCCACCATCCCCGCTGTGGGATCGGTCCCGGATATATCCACACTCACGTTCGGGCAGTCGCGCAGGTCGCGAATCCCGGTTTCCCATTCAGCGCCCGCATGAGCGCAGATGAACGAGGACTGCGGGTGTCGCCTGGAGAGCGCGGCCAACTGGGCCGGAGTGGATTCGCCGGGCAGGTTGCCGGCAACTTTGAGATAGGCATGCTGGAGCACCGGCGCCCGCAACTCCGTGGCGCGCCGGACAATGGGGTCCAGCTCGGGCTCGTGGCATCGCCGGGCCACCCACAGCTTCACGCCGACCAGGGGGCCGTCGCGCACGCAACGATCCAGCTCCGAAAGACTCGCTTCGACGTGATTTGGATTCAGATAAACGAAACCCATCACCCGGTCCGGGCGATGCCGGACGGCTTCGATGACCTCGTCGTTCTGGCGGCGCATATCCTCCGGGGTGGGATCGTAACTCCAATTCAATCCCATGAACACGCAGAGGCGCTCGATATCGAGGCGGTCGGCGTATCGCAGCAGGGCATCCGTTCGTTCCGCGGCGGTTTTCCCGGGGACACCGGAGAGGTGGACATGAATATCCCAAATCGTCACAGGGAGTGTTTACCCCAGCCGATTTGTTGACGCAACCAGCGAGTGCCGAATGCAGGCCACTAATTGCCCTCGAAACAGGGCGGACGGATTTTACAGGCCTGCGATTTTTCGCGCGGCAGCCAGCGTATCGGTTTCCGCGGCGGGCTTCCCGGCGATGATGCGAACGATTCTCGGGAAGCGCATGGCCAGGCCGCTGTTGTGGCGGGTGCTCGGCTGGATGCGGTCAAATGCTATTTCGAGGACCACTTCGGGGCGGACCTCGATGTAGCGGCCCTGCTGGCGCCGGGCGATGCGGAGCAGGCGGGCGGTGAGCTGCTCGATCTCGGCATCGGTGAGTCCGCTGAAGGCTTTGCCGATGATCTTAAGATCGCCGGACTGTTCGTCGCGAACGGCGAAGGTGTAATCGCTCAGAACGCCGCTGCGTTTGCCGTGGCCGTATTCGGCCCCGACGATGACGCAATCGAGCGTGGCGAGGGCTTTTTTGAGCTTGAGCCAGGAGAGACCCCGCCGCCCGGGCGCATAAGGGCTTTGCGGATCCTTGATCACCAGCCCTTCGTTGCCCTGCTCGCGCGCCGTGGTGAAAAGGGCGTCAAGCTCCTCCGGCGCGCGCGCCTCGGAGACTTTGGCGAGTTCCATGGCCTGTCCGTTGCCGGCAATGGTTTCGAGCCTGTTGCGGCGGATGGACAGAGGTTCGTTGAGCAACGTCTGCCCGGCATGCCAGATAAGGTCAAAGGCAACAAACCGGACCGGCACCTCTTCCTGCATGAACAGGTCGGTGTCGCGCCGCCCGAGTCGGCGCTGGAGATCCGAGAAAGGCAAAACGGCTCCCTGCCGCATCGCCACGATTTCGCCGTCGGCTATGAAGTCGTGTTCGGACTGCCGCACGGCCTCGGCAACCTCCTCGAACGTGGCGGTGATTTCCTTAAGATCCCTCGAAAAGAGCGAAACCCGTTCGCCGACCTTGTGAAGCTGGCAGCGCACGCCGTCATATTTATCCTCGACCCAGACTGTGAGCGGGGCGGTTTCCGCTGGTTCCGCCGCGTCCGGAGTCTCGTCTTTTCGAGCTTGCATGCGCCTTCCGGCATTGAGGCGTTCCCAGGCTGATTGAGCGGATTCCTCGGGCGACGCCAGCATGAACTTGAAGGGGCGGAATGGAACCAGGGAGGCGTTCTCAAGAGATCCGCTGCGTGCCAGGAGGGCGGTTTCGCCGATGTTGCCGATGAGCAAATTGGCGTTGCGGACTTCTTCCGTCGTTTTATCGAAGGCCATGGCCACGGCATCTTCCATGAGACCCTCTTTAAGTCCGATCCGGAGATCGCCGGTGATGATTTTGATGAGGAATTTAGCTTCGAGAGGGCTGCAGCGGCGCAAGGCGGCGGTGAGCAGCGGCGTTTTGGCCAGCGGGCCGCGCGCGGCCTCGAGCTGGTTGAAGAGGGTGTCGGTTTCCGCGATCGAGATGCCGGGCCCGACCGGTGTCGCGCCGAGCAGTTCGAAGGCGGTTTCCCCGGGATCGCTGTGCTTGAGATAGACGTGTTGAAAATCGCCCGGAGAAACGCCCGCGGCATTGCAGATGGCGTCGCGCAGCGCGGACCACCCGAGCTTGAGCGCGCGGTTGGAAACCGCCGCGAACGGCCTGCCAGTGAACCACGTGACAGCCATGTTGATCGCGCCGGGCTCGAGGCTGCGGAGGTAGCCGGCCACGAGGCGCGCTTTCTCGAGCTTGGCGGCTTCAGCGGAGATGTTTGCGCAGGTTTCGGCAAAACCGGCAAAGGGCGTTCCGCCCGGGAGCGTGCCGGCTTCTGCGGGCGCGTCCCTGAGTTCCGCCGGCTGCGCCGGGGCGGCCGGTGGCGCGCCTTCGATGCCCAGCCCGAAGGAGAACTGCTCCTGCTCGCTCAAGGCCTGCGCTTTGAAGCCCATGTTGCGCAAGGTCTGGGCAAAATCGGCGGCGAAACCGTGCAGGGTATAAACCCGTTTCGGCGCGACACTGCGGACCATTTCGAGCAGCTCGGGAAAATCCGCATGGTCGCTCAGGGGGAACGCGGCGTCGCACTGGTAGCGGTAGCGGCAGTTCTGGTCCGCCGCCCAGCCGGTGAGAATGGCTGTGCGGGCGGGGCCGAGATTGCGCAGCATTGCGGAGTTCACGACCGCAGGCGGGCAAAGGAGCACCTTGCCGCGCACGGCTTCGGGGCGATAAGCCTCGAACTGCGGGAACCGGGCGCCAAACTGCTTATAAACTTCCACCGGTTTGTAAATGGACTCGTGCAGCATCAGGGGAAGGCCGGCTTCGCTCAGCGCGCAGAGGATCTCCTGGCTCTTGCCGAGCGAGTAGCCCAGGAGCACGGGGGTCTGCTCCTCGTCCAGGGCTTCCCGGCAAAACCGGATGATGCCCTTGAGAACCTCCGCTGCGGCAGGAAAAACGTAATGCGGCCGGCCGAAGGTGGTTTCCATGACCAGGTAATCTGCGGCGCGGGGTTCGCATGGTTCGGCCGAGAGGCCGGGCCGTAGCTTGAAGTCGCCAGTGTAAAGGAGCGATTCGCCTTCCGCTTCGATCAGCGCCATGGCGCTGCCGAGGATGTGCCCGGCGGGCAGCAGGGTAATCGTGAACGGCACTTCGCCCGGGTGAAGGCTGATGGGCCGTCCGAACGGGACCACGTTTTCCTTTCTCTGGCCGGGCATGCGCATTCGCATGAGGAGAGCCGTGGCGGCGCTGAGAATGACCTCGCGATGGCGCGCAATATGGTCATAGTGAGCATGGCTCACAAAAACAACATCGTCGCCTTTCTGAGGCTCGCGGGGGTCGAGCCACAGGCCGAGCGCCGGGAGGCAGAGATTGCCCTGGCGATATTCTGGTGTGAGAGCGGACACAGGCGTTAAAACTGATCTTCCTTTTCCCTGAAGAGCACGTTGAACGTCGTCATGGACCCGTAGCAGCGGGTGATGTATTGCTGCATCTCGACCTTTTCGGCGTCGGACAGCTTTTCGTGCGCATTGATTTTTTGTTCGAGAACGCGGAGCTGGTTGCGGATTCCCACGATCTTGTGAAAAAAGACATCGAGCGGAACTTCCTTCCCCTGCAGGGCAGGGTCCGCCGGGCTCATGACGAGTTTGCCCGCCCGCCATTTTGGGGCCAGGGCGGCGGGCGTGGCCTCCGGCTTCTCGATGCCGAGATGGCTCAGCGTGGCTTGCACGGTGTCCCCGATGAACCGGGCCAGGGGGATCTCCATGCCCGAGAGGGATGCCCGGGCTTCGGCGGGCTCGATGCCGCTCGGTTCCGGCGCGATGGTTCTGCGGCCATCGTTGAACTGGATGTCCGCGGTGGATTCGGCAATGGTTTTCACGATCCCAAGTCCATACTGGGGATGCCGGATCTGCATGCCTATATGCAACGCCTCAATTTTCATGGCTTCAGCAGTTTAGCTCGCAGCCGCCGCAGAGTCACGCAGAGAGCATGATGG
>CAYNZC010000071.1:2235-23645 GCA_964401575.1 uncultured Verrucomicrobiota bacterium | reverse complement strand
CTAAGGTTGTGCCGTAAAAATAACCACCATTTTTAATTATTTTGGACCTGGTTCCATAACCGTGGCAGTCCTGACGGACCTGCGGGTCTGCTCACGCAGCGAAGCCAGCCAACTGCTTGTCGGAAAATACCTGCCCGGGCAGCGCGTATGGCCCGGATGGGCCTGCTGGTGTGTTTTCACGGCTGTTGCCGGCAGTTTGCACCTGCCGAGCAGGGCATGAACCAGCCCCGTCAATTGTTCCATTTGCTTCGAAGTGGGTTTGTGCCTTTCGAAATTGCCCACCAGGCAAATGCCGATGCTCGTCGCATTCAGACGCGTACTGGCAAGATGCCCCCCGTCCAATTGCTTTGTCCATCGTGCACTCACCCCGATCTCTCCATCTCTCATCCGGTTGCCATTCCCGATGAGGAAGTGGTAGGCAAGACCATTTTCCATATGCCTTTCTTCGCGATGATAGCGGTCGATGCTCTTGAGGCAGCCGGCATCCACAGCGCTGTGGTGAATGACAATCGCCTTCCACCGTCCCTGTTTGACGGGCGCCCGGTCTATGGCGCGTCGCACCGAAGCCGGCAGCGAACGGATGGTCCCGGTTTTTACGGAGCTTGCCGGGATTTTTAACCGTTGCCCGGTATAGACACGATAGTTTTTGCTGAGCCCGTTACGCTCCGCCAGGGCAGAAAGGGACACGCCGTGACTCCGGGCAATTCCGTACAGCGTGTCTCCACGCTTTACGATGTAAGAAGACTCTGCCGCCCCGGCCATGAAGACAATAAAGATGCCTGCCAGGATCCACAAAAGTCTGACGGTGTTTTTATATCCCGGTCGGCGCATGGATGATTATCTTGCTGTCGGGCGGTTTTTGCCCTTTCGTTCCTCGATAAGCTGGGGCGGCAGATCCAGCGGGCAGTGCTGGCATTGAGTGCCCGCAGGGTGGTTGTAATCACAAATAAGCACCCCGTTGAGGTGATCCAACTCATGCTGGATCACCCGCGCCCAAAGTCCAACAGCCCCGAATTGCCGCCGCTGACCCTGCAGGTCATACCCCGTCACCCGAATCCGCTCGGGGCGGCGCACATTGATTTTGACGCCCGGCAGACTGAGGCAGCCCTCGACGAAGTCGCGCGGTTCGCTGGTTTCCTGGATCTGGACGTTCGTCAATGCCAGGGAATATTCCTGGATGCTGGCCACGAGCAGGCGCGTGCAAAGGCCAACCTGGGGGGCGGCCAATCCAATGCCCGAGTGATAACGCATCAGGGTCAGCATTTCATCCGCAAGATCAGACAAGCTGCTGTCAAAGGTCTCGACGGGTTGACACATGCTGCGCAGCACCCGGTCGGGGTAGAGCACAAGGCTTAGATTTGAGGCGTGCCTGCCCGGTTGAGCGTCGGAGGAACACGCCGATGATTGCTGATCACGGTCATTTGATGAAGTGTCCATACGAACTCCTTTTTGAAATTGTGTTCCAAAGTTCTGTGATTGCTTTTGCGGCAGGGCCATGGTCGTGCTCCACAATCGTTTTTCCCAGGCGTTGAGCCGCTGTGATGGCCGGGTCATATGGAATCCGGCCTGCAACACCCGCGCCAAGTTCGGCGGCGTGGCGCTCAATCCGTTCGGCAATCTCCAGGTTCAGATCACACTTGTTGACACACACGAGAGCTGGAACACCAAAGTGCCGGGCTAGTGCCAACACCCTGTTCAGGTCGTGCTCTCCGGAAGGTGTGGGTTCGGTCACCACCAGCAGCAGTGAAGCTCCCGTAAGACTCGCTATGGCAGGACAACCGATTCCCGGAGGACCATCAATCAGGATCATTAGGCGCCCCCCTTCATCCGCCGCGCGGCGCGCCTGCTGCCGGACAATGGCGACCAACTTGCCCGAGTTGCCATGCCCCGGCCGCAGCCGCGCATGAACCATTGGGCCGCAACGGGTCTCGGACAAATACCACTCCCCGCCGTCCACAACATTCATCCGGATGGCGTCCTCCGGACAAAATGCAGCGCAAACACCACACCCCTCGCATGCGGAGGGCTCGACCCGAAAGGTTCGTGGGACACCATCATGGCCGGGACCGTCCTGGAAGATCGCGTCAAAACGGCACAGCTCCGCGCACTTTCCGCACGCCGCGCACTTGTTGGCCTGGATTTCGGCGCGCACTCCCCCGGTGAATGTCTCGCGTCTCCTGCTCGCCGGCGCGAGAACGAGCGGAAGGTTTGACGCGTCAACATCGCAGTCCGCCACCACGGAGCGTCCGGCCAGCACGGCCAGCGCCGCTGTTACGGATGTCTTGCCGGTGCCGCCCTTGCCGCTGAGCACAACCATCTCTCTCATGCGATGGTCTCCTTCGTTGCACCCCCCGGCACAGCCGCTGTCGCAGCGGCGGGCTCTTGCAGCCGCGCCAGGTGTGTAAGCAATTGTTGAAAGGCCCGCCCTATTGCCGGAACGGCGTCCACGGCGAGTTGACCCCGGGCGTAGGCTCTGGCCACCTCAATGTCATCGGCAATCTCCGCCAGAATAGGCACTCCGGCGCTCCGGCACAGGTCTTGGGTCTCCGCCATCATGGGCCGGGCGCGATTCACCACGACACCGCAGGAAAGCTGCATCGTCTTTGCCACCTTCAGCGCCAACTCCAAATCGTGGAGGCCAAAGGGAGTCGGCTCGGTGACCAGTATCACGTAATCGCAATCGCGCACGGTCTCCATAAACGCGCAGGCTGTGCCGGGCGGCGCGTCCAAGATGGTCCAGCCTGTTTCCGGAAGTTTTTCTTTAACGGCACGAATGAGGGGAGGGCAGGAAGCTTCCCCCACAGACAGCGTCCCGGAAATGAATCGAACAGCCCCGGCGGCTCCCTCCTTGATAACCCCGATCGGGTGTGGAACCTGGCTGATGGCCTTCGATGGGCAAACCAACGAGCATCCTCCGCAGCTATGGCACAAATCCTCGTAAACGAGCGTTTTGGCGGGCAGACTCACAATCGCATTGAATCGGCAAATCCCGCTGCACTCACCGCAATGCAGGCATTCCGCATGGTTCACCCGCGGCACGAACCGGCTCACCACGGTTTCGCCAAGGGCGTTCGGCTTGAGAAACAGGTGCCCGTTTGGCGCTTCGACGTCGCAATCCGCGTAGGTCACCTGCTCTCCGCCACGGGCAAGCAGCACGGCCATGTGGGTGGCCACGGTGGTCTTGCCGGTGCCTCCCTTTCCGCTGGCAACGGCAATCCTCATGACCCGGACTCCGGGTTGCCGGCGTTGAATCCTGCTGATATGACTCGCATAGCTTTCTCGCATGTGGCGCGACGACTCGATCCGGCTCTACACGGCCGGAACATAGTGATGCAACATCAGGCTTCCGACGGGCCGGCCAATATGCCTGGCTACGACAGCGCACTTCACCTTGAACAGGAAATAAACAGGTCTGTTGCATCCATCCAGGGACTCGAAATTGGCCTGGCCTTTCGCAATCACCATGTCGGCTCTAGCAAAACAGCGCTGGAACTCCGGGCTGCAGTTTTCCAGCACAATGCCCGCGCCGTCCGTGCCCGTTTCAATAACGTCCGCCAAATTCTTGAGGCCGGCAGTTTCGGCATCTTCCATCAATGCATCATTGATGGCCGGCCCTCCCTTCACGACCACGGTGATTTTTCCGTGCGGCAGCATCTCGATCAATAACCGGTCGAAAACAATCTCGCCGGCATTGTCTGCCAGGAACAATATGTTCGTCGCGCGCTCTGCCGCTTTGAAGAAGCCGTCCACATCGCCAATCAGCGGCCCGCAAAAGGAGCTTTTGAGAGCCGCGGGGATCTGCTCCGCTGTCAGATCTCCTTTAACACCGAAGTCAATCACGTTGGCGGCGATCACCGCTTTAAGAGCCGCCTCGTGCGGACGATCGAGATTCTTCAACCGCGCGCGCCACCCGGGCAGGAGTTCCATTGCCAGTTGGTTGGATCTGCGCTTGATGCCGAGATAAGGATCATCCTTCCCGGCAAACCTTCGGATCATCTGGTGCATCTCGTTGCTGAACCGGGCGGGCATTAACGAGAGATCCGCCCGGCTCGCCCTGAATAACACCTCGCGCAAAATCTGTTCCTGGTCCCGCGGGTCGTCCGTTGCCAGTCGCGCAACGCTCAGCCCTTGCGAGATGAAACAGGGAATGCACTCCAGGGAACTCCTCATCGCTGGTGTCCTCGCGCGTGCGGCTCCGTGATTAATGGCAGCCTGCCTTCCTTGAAATCCCGCAGCGCTGTCTCCACGGTGCCGCCGCTGATCGAATAGATTCGGATGTTGGAGGCCTGCAACGCGCCGCATGCTTTAGGACCCACATGCCCCGTGATCAATGTTTCAACACCCCGGCTCGCGAGCAGTTCCGCCGCCCGGATTCCCGCACCCTGCAAAGCGCTGACCCCCTCGCCGTTATCGAGCGTCTCATGCTTTCCGGTTTCGGCATCTACAATATGAAAAAATGGCGCCCGCCCAAAGCGAAGGTCCACAGGCGCGTTTGTTTCAGAATTCTGTGCTGTTATGGCTATTTTCATTTGAATGATCGTTCATGGTCTCGCCGGGCTCCTTCAGGACCGGGGGTCGCGCGGACGACACAGCTACGGGCGCGCAAATGCAACGCCCGGAGTCGTGTTGCGCATCAGGTCAATGTTCGTCCCGTCATTGCTGGTTGGGCGAACCCCGCCTCGCCACCCGGGCACTGACCTCTCCATCCCGATTTGTGGCGGAGGATGCAGTCCGTTCAGATTACATCCCCTTGAGCAGGCGCCGCAGCTCCCGGCCGTGCCCGGCTTCGTCAGCGGCCATCTCCTCGAGCTTCATCTTGAGTTCGGGGAAACCGAGTTCTTCGGCCCATTTTGAATGCGCCAGGTAATTCTCCACATCCTCGGCCTCCATCTTCACGTCCAGCTCCAGAATCTCCTTGAGGCTGGATGGTTTCGGAAAAGGCTTCGGGGCGGTCGTGGGTTCGCCTCCCAGGTCCTGGATGACATCCATCAGAAACGCGGCATGTCCCAACTCATCCTGGGCCTCCCTGGCGAGAAGCTCGCGCAACTCCGCCCCGAGCAAACCGTAGCACTTGGCGGCCTGGTAGGTGTAACGAATCACTGTGCCCAGTTCCGCGGCCAGGTCTGCATTGAGTCCTTCAATCAGTTTGTCTTTGTTCATTATGTTTTGTCTTTCTTGGTGATTTAGTGTCTGTGGCAATCATGGTGTCCGTCGCCATGCCCGTGATCGTGGTGGTGGCCATGCCCGGCGCACCCGTCCGGCGCCGAATTCAGGTTCCCGCTTAGAAATTCCCGAACGAGGTCCATGGCGGGCGCCCCGGGCTGGCCGGCGCGCACGGTTATGCCTTGTTGAGCAAAGAGAGCCAGGGCGCGCTGTCCAATGCCTCCCGCAATGACCACGGTGACTCCCTGTTGTCTCAGCCAAACCGGAAAGGCCCCGGGTTGATGCTCCGGCGGAGGCAAAGCTTCGGATCGCAGGATAGTCTTTGTAACGGGGTCCACCTCGACGATCGAGAAGAGGCTGGCGCCTCCAAAATGGGGACTTAAACGTTCACCTTCTACTGGAATAGCTATCTTCATTGTTTTTTAATTATAAAATATTCAAGGGCCTGCTGTATAAGTGGCGTGCCGCGCGCCGCCCGCAATGCCTTCTGCGCCGCCGGTCCATTCCCGAGAGATGCCTGCAACAGCCGGGCATCAGAAAATCCGCGGTGTTCAAAGTTCCGGTTCGATGCGCTGCCAGCACCGCATCAATCTCGCCGCAAATCTGGGAAACAACCCGGATGCCTGCATTTTCGAGCCTGCGGCATAGCTCCTGCGAGATGGCGCCGCAAATGAGCGTTTTAACCCCCGCCGCCTTAAGATCACGCACAATCGAATCGCCTTCCTGCGCGATCAATACAACCTCTCTGCGCTCTGTCTCGGTTGAGCCGCGCACCTGCACGACGAGCAACCGGGAAGCCACATCAAACACTGGCGATACTCGCCCCTGACAGTTGGGAATCGCAATCAGCACGCCCACCCCTGTGCCAGTTTCATGCCAAAGCACTGCAATGTAATTTTCCCCGAAAAACGAGGTTTTTCCCCAAGATCGAGTTGCAAAACGCCCCTGGTCGTGTCCCTGACAGTTGCAGAGTGCAATGATCTTCACTCCTTCCGTGCCGCCGAACAGATGCTGATTTTGAGCCGCTGGAACAGCGTGGCGTGGGAATCCTGCTCTTGGGGGTATCACGGGCGGAATGGCCATGGCCCCCAACACGCATGAATTTCTGCTGCAGCCGCCGAAGAGCCTGCTGCTCCCTCTTAAAGTTGCTTCAGCTTCAGTGTCTTCAGCTTTCGGAAAAGCGTGCTGGGATTGATCCCCAGTTCTTTTGCTGCTTTCCTGCGATTGCCGCCATTGCGGCGCAACGCATCTGAGATGACC
Source organism: uncultured Verrucomicrobiota bacterium (assembly GCA_964401575.1). GTDB lineage: Bacteria > Verrucomicrobiota > Verrucomicrobiia > Limisphaerales > UBA8199 > CAYNZC01. The sequence continues at coordinate 17,222 of CAYNZC010000071.1, read as the reverse complement.
AGTCTCTCCATGGCATCCAGTGTTACCGCCTTGCCCAACTGGAACGGTTCTCCAAGGGAGTTTTTCAGCAGTTGGGCGGGCAGGTGCTCCGGGCGGATGACACCGCCACCGCAAAGCACGAAGGCGTGCTCAATGATATTTTCAAGCTCCCGCACGTTTCCGGGAAAGTCATGCTCCATAAGGCAGGCCAGCACCTCGTCGGACACGCCGGCGATGTCCTTGCCCCGAAGCCGGTTGAATTTTGCGACGAAGTGATCCATCAGCAGGGGGATATCTTCCCGGCGATCCTTCAAGCCCGGCATTTCAAGGCGAATCACGTGTATGCGGTAAAAAAGGTCCTCCCGAAACCGGCCTTCCTCCACGAGTTTTGCCAGGTTCCTGTTTGTTGCCGCAATCACCCGCACGTCTGTTTTCACCGGCTCAACGGAGCCCAAAGGTTCGAACACGCGCTCTTGCAGCACCCGCAGCAATCGCGCCTGCATGGCTTGCGAGATATCCCCAATCTCATCCAGGAAGATGGTTCCTCCCTCTGCCAGCGCAAAGCGGCCGGGCTTGTCGTGGCGGGCGTCTGTAAAAGCTCCGGCCTTGTAGCCGAAGAGTTCCGACTCCAGCAGGTTATCCGGCAACGCCCCGCAGTTGATCGCCACAAATTTCTTCGCGCGCCGCCTGGAAAGATTGTGCAGCGCGCGAGCGATCAATTCTTTTCCTGTCCCGCTGGCGCCCTCGACCAGCACGGTGCTTTCGCTCTCCGCGATCTGCGGGAGGATGTCAAAAATCTGCCGCATGGCCGCGCTGCGGCCGATGATGTCGGAAAATGCAGTCTGTTGCTGCAGTTCGCGGTGCAGCTCCTCAACCACTCTCAGGTCGCGGAAGCTCTCCACGCCGCCGATGATCCTGCCGCGTTCATCCTTCAGCGCGGCTGTCGAAATGCTGATCGGCACCTTCTGTCCTCTCGCGTCAATGATGTAAACGACTTTATTCATCACGGGACGGTTTGTGGAAAGGGTCTGTTTCAGCGCGCAGGCATGTTCGCAAATGCTCGCGCGAAAAACGTCGCAGCATCGGCGGCCAATCGCATCGGCACGCTTGATCCCTGAAATCTGCTCCGCCGCGCGATTAAAGAATGTGATGCGCCAATCAGCGTCCACGGTGAAAACACCGTCCGGGACGTAATCGAGCAGATTCTTCAACATATTGTGTAATCTACCAGCCGCGCATCCATTCGGCGAGCGGCTTTGCTCGTGGCTGCTTTCCCGCTGTGGCACTCTTACTGCTCTGTAATTGCAACATGGAACGCAATCTTCGAGACCTCAAGACGGTCCAAACGCAGGTCCATCCTTTTTGCATGGTATGCAGCGGCTCGAATCCGAACGGCCTCGCTCTAAGCATGGACTGCTTCGACGGAAACATCCTCTCGGCCTCTTTTTGTTCCAATCCGACCTTTGAAGGTTACCAGGGCCGGCTGCACGGAGGCATAACCGCATCTCTCCTGGATGGGGTCATGACCAACAGGCTGTTTGTGCAGGGAATTGCCGCAGTGACGGCGGAATTATCGGTTCGATACATCGAACCAGTGACCATTGGCCCCCGGATTAACCTGCGGGCGTGGCTGGAAAAGCGGCATCCGCCGCTGTTTGTGTTGCAGGCGCGGCTTGAACAGGAGGGCCGCCTGAAGGCAGCCGCCACGGGAAAGTTCATGCAACAGGCGTTCTAAAACACACGATGCACACGCGGACGCGTGGTTTCAAGAAAACCGGCGTTGACGCCGGGTTCGATTGTGCAATACTGCCTGACTTCGGCATTCATACCTTTGGCCGATAAATCTTAACTGGAGACGAAAAAATGAATTTTGACCAACTGTATTCTGAACTGACGCTTAAAACCGGGTCGAAAATGGCCCTTGTGGTGCTGGATGGGCTGGGCGATGTGGCCACGCGCGAGCAGGGCTACGTGACCCCGCTCGAAGCAGCCCACACGCCGAACCTCGACAAGCTCAGCAAGGACTCCGCGCAAGGCCGGCTTATCCCCCTGGCGCCCGGCATCACCCCGGGCAGCGGCCCCGGCCACATCGGCCTCTTCGGCTACGATCCCCTCGAATTCCAGGTCGGTCGCGGCGTGATCGAAGCGCTGGGTCTGGGCCTCGAACTCAAGGCGGGCGATGTGGCAGCGCGCGCCAACTTCTGCACGATGGATGCCAAGGGCATCGTCACGGACCGCCGCGCGGGCCGGATTGACACCGCGGTGACCGAGAAGCTCTGCGCCATGCTCGCGGCGAAGGTGAAGAAGGTCGGCGATGCCGAAGTGATCATCAAAGCCGGCAAAGGCCATCGCTTCGTCGTGATCTTCCGCGGCAAAGGTCTTGAAGGCCCGTTGACAGACGCCGACCCGCACCGGGAAGGCCTGCCCGTGCCGCCCTCCAAACCGGTGAACGCGAAATCCGCAAAGGCGAAAAAGGCGGCGAAGCTTGTGGCGGGATTTTACAAAGCCGCGCTGCCGGTTATTGCCGCGGAAAAGCCCGCCAATGGCTTCCTGCTCCGCGGTATCGCTCACCAGCCGGAGATCCCGACTTTCGAGGAACGCTACAAAATGCGCGCCGCGTGCATTGCGGTTTACCCGATGTACAAAGGCCTCGCGCAGCTCGTGGGCATGACCAAGCTGGAAGGCGCGCAGACCATTGCCGAGCAATTCGAGCGCTACCTGGCTGAATACAACAATTACGATTACTTCTTCATCCACTTCAAATACACGGATATGTACGGCGAAGATGGAAACTTCGCGGCGAAGAAGAAAGCGATCGAGGAATTCGATGCCGCCCTGCCGATCCTGCTCCGGAAGAGACCGGACGTGCTGGCGATCACCGGCGACCACTCGACACCGTGCGTGATCAAGGGCCATTCATGGCATCCTCAACCGGTGCTCCTCACCTCGGCGCTGTCGGGTTCCGACAAGCTCGAACGCTTTACCGAAACGGGCGCCAACAGCGGCTCGCTCGGGGTGATGGAAGCCAAGTACCTGATCCGCCTCATGCAGGCAAACGCCCGGATGTTCGACAAGTTCGGCGCGTAACTCAGATCCGGACCTTGAACTCCTCGCCCTTTTTGAGCGAGGAGGCGAACCCGGCCAGCAACGCGGGGATCTTTTCCAGGACCTCGAGACTGACCACTTCCACCGGCGAGTGCATGTAGCGGTTCGGCAGGCTGACCAGCGCGCTGGGAATTCCCCCGCGCGTCCAGAAAATCACGTCCGTGTCCGTTCCGCTCGTCGAGGACATTGCCTCGTGCTGGATGGGTATCTTTTTCGCTTTGGCCACCTGCTCGAGGCGGGCCACCACGTCCGGATGGTTGCAGCCCCCGTGCGTGAGCGTCGGGCCCGCGGAGATGCTTACATCACCGTGCTGGCACTTGTTCACGCTCGGGTAATCTGTCGCATGGGTCACATCCACAACAATGGCAACATCCGGCTTCAGGGAATAAGCGATCTGGCGCGCCCCCAGCAGCCCGACTTCCTCCTGCACGTTGGACACGGCGCAAACTTCCGCGTGAAGCCCGCCCTTTTGCTCTTTCAAGAGGCGGAGCGCTTCGGCAACAGCGAAGGTGCCCACCCGGTTGTCAAATGCGCGCGCGATTGCCAGTCCGTTTCGAAGCAGTTGAAATTCGTCGGTCAGGGTTACAGGATCGCCGATCTGCACCAGTTTCCCGGTCTCCTTCCGGCTCGAACAGCCGATATCAATGAAAATATCGTGAATCTTCGGGCTCTTGCTTTCCTTGTCATCCTTCATCAGGTGCGGCGCCACGTTGCCCACCACCCCCGCAACAGGTCCCTGCTGCGTGTGAATTGTCACCCGCTGCGCTTTGGTGATGGCCGCGTCCACCCCGCCCATCTTGCGCACGTAAATGAAGCCTTCCTCGGTGATGAAATTCACGGCCATCGCGATTTCATCCGCATGGCCGGCGAGCATCACCCTCGGTGATCCGCCTTTGTTCAGCACCGCCACACAGTTGCCATACGCGTCGGAATACGTCTCGTCGGCATACGCCTTCACGTAATCCAGCCAGACTCTTTGGCCGCGAGTCTCGTGGCCGACAGGGCTCGGGGTGTTCACCAGGGTCCGCAGAAATTCCAGGGATTGTTCTCGCATGATCTGGAATTTATGCCCGCGCGGGCTCCGCGCAAATAAAAAACCCGGACAGGATCACTGTCCGGGCGCTGTCAAAACCTTCGCGACCGCTCAGGGCTCGGTCAGCAGGATGAATTCCGCGCGGCGATTTTTCGCCCACGCCTCGGGCGTGCTTTGCGGAACGGCGGGCCGATCTTCGCCGTAGCTGACGGTGATGATCCGTGACGGATCAATCCCCGCGGCAACAATCTCTTCCCGAGCCGACAAGGCGCGGCGGTCGCCCAGCGCGCGATTGTATTCCTCGGTGCCGCGTTCGTCGCAGTGGCCCTCAACCTTTACGGCTGTTCGCGGGCTGGTGTGGGTCTTCAGGTATTCGGCCACGGCCTCCAGTTTGCTCCTCTCAGCGGTTTGGATGGCCGAGCTGTCGTAAGCGAAATAAACCGTGTACTGCTTGAGAACCTCGGCGTCCTGTTTCCAGTTGTCGTAGATGCTCGAATCTGTGGCGGGTATGCCTTCGCTTCCGACAACGGGCGTTCCGGTGATGCCGCCGCCTGTCCCCTCGGCGCCTGTGAGAGGCTCGGCGCTTCCAATGTCCTTGATGGCGCCCGGTTTCTTCCCCGGCAACGGGGTGACATACCCGGGGCCTCTTCGGCAACCGGTTCCGACAACTGCGAGAATCGCAGCGATAACGATGAGATTAACAAGCCTGGCTGTTTTCATTTTATTCCTACGTGCTTACGAGCATTATTTATCTGGCCCAACTGGGTTGTGAACTGCTGCCCGAATTTCCAGAAATTCGAGCCACATCCTTGTACTGTTTGGTCTCGACGTCAAGAAGAGACAACACGCGCCGCCCACCCTGGCGGCGGGCGAAAACGATGGTCCGGGAGTTCGGCGCCCACGAGGGATCCTCCCCGGCCACCAACTGTATGGCCTGCCCCCCCTCGGACGGCACCACGCAAATCTCAAAACCGCCCATCATCGAGGTAAATACGATCCACTTCCCGTCCGGCGACCAATCCGGCTCGGTCGGGTTGAGGATGCCTTCGGTGCGGATGCGCTGCACCTCCCCGCCCGCGGGCGACACTTTGTAAAGACCGCGCCGCTCGTTCACCTTGGCCGCAAAGCAAATCCAGTTGCCATCCGGCGACCAGCAGGGCGAAGACTCGTCCTGCTTGCTCTTGGTCAGCCGCCGCGGGCTTCCCCCGTCCGCATCGGCCACGTAAAGGTCGGTCCAGCCGTCTTTGCTCAGGATCATGGCCACTTTCGAGCCGTCCGGCGACGGGGCGGGGCTGATGTTTGATCCGCCGAAACGCGCAATGGTCTTGCGGGCGCCGTTGGCGAGATCATGCCTCAGGATGGCGGTGTTTCCCAGTTTGTACGAAACATAGTAAACCGCCAGCTTGCCCGGAATCCATGCCGGGGCGGCAAGGATGCTGCCATCCCTGGTCGCCATCGAGGCGCCTGCCCCGTCGAAATCCGCGATCACCAGCTCGCTGTTCGGGCCGGTCTCATGCTTGTAGGCGATCTTGGTCTGGGCAATGGGATCCCGATCCAGGGATTTGACAAAATCATCCGAAAAAGCATGCACCTGCCGCCGCAGCGAACTCCCGCTATAGGTCTTGGAAACCTGCACCTTCTGCGTAATGCGGTCCATCGCCCGCCCCGTGAAACCACCCCCCACAGAGCCGGAAATGAGATACTGCGCGGCCTGGGCATTCGTGAAGTTAAAGCCTTGAACGTACAAATCAAACTGCAGCACCTGCAGCGCCTCGCCACTGATGCCGCTGATCGAGACCCACGTCGGCTTGCCCTTGCCCGGTCCCGTGGTCCCCTTTTCGATTGTGATTTCGTTTGCCGCCCCGAATACACTCGCCCCGATGAAGGCCGAGAGGGTGATTGATGCAATGACTAGATTTGATTTCATCCAAGAAGTTTCTTTGCTCTGACGTTAAAATTGATGGTTACTGTCCGCTGGTCTTCCGTTGCCGTCCGCGGCAACGGCGCCGTTTTTCGAACCCGCGCCAGCGTTGCGCGAACGGACTCATCCACCGCCCCGTTCCTTGAAGGGCGGGTGATGCGCGAGGAAACGACACTCCCGTCTCTCGCGATGGTTACGGTCACCGCAACGGTCGCGTCGTCATCCGCAATGCCCTGGGGTAGTTCCCAGGCGAGCGTGTAATCCGTTTTCACGGCCTGGAGCCAGTTCGCATACGGAACACCCCCGCCGCCGGGGCCTTTAAACTCGATGCTGGTGCTGCTGGAAATGCTGCCGGGAAGCCCGTTGGCCGCGCTGCCAATCTGGCCCGCAAGCTTTCGGCGGTACTCAGCGTACTGCTTTGCCTGGCGATCCGCCTCTGCGCGCGCCTGTTGCGCGGCTTTAGATGCTGTCTTTCGTTCTGTCAATTTCAGGTTCACCTTTGGCAATCGAGGCGGTTTCGGAGCGACCTCGAGCGACGGTTCGGTCGATTTCTTGTCAGGTTCGGGAAGAACCTCGGGCTCGGATTTCTGTTCCGGCTCGGGTTTGGGCGGCGCTGGAGGCGGGGGAGGTGCGGGCTCGGCCACCGGACGCACATTCGGCGCGGCAGGGGGCGGTTTTGCATTCGGGTTGCCACCGCCGCTGATCAGCTCATCCACGGTCTCGACCGGAATAAAATCCAGGATTGGCATGTCGGGCAGGGTATTTTTGGGCGCCAGAAAGCCGGGTCCGACAAACAGCACGAGGATCAGCAGCAGGTGCAGCCCCGCTGATGCAATGACGCATTTTCTGTGAAGCCGGTTCATTGGTTTCCTTTGGGCGGCTGGGTCCGAAGTGAATACCGGGTGATGCCGTTCCGCTGGCAGCGCTCGATGACGGCGTAAAGGTCCTTGTTCTTGCCCATCTCATCCGCCCGGATATACACCACCAGGTCGGCGTTGTAGGCGAAATCTTTCTTCAATTGCGCTTCAAGCTGGTCCAACGTCATCCTCCGGCTGTTCAGCGCATATTCGCCGCGCGGGCTGATCTCCACCGTCCGCACGTCCTCTTTGTCAATCTGCCGGTCCGGTTTGCCGCCCTTGGAAAGATTCAGGCTCAGCCCCTGCTCGAGCAGCGGCGTCGTGATCACGAAGATGATCAGCAGCACAAATGCGAGGTCCAGCAGCGGCGTGATGTTAATCTCGCTCAGGGTGACAAGGGCGCTGCGTTGTGAAAACCGGCGCATGATCCTACTCCTCGAGATACTCCGTTTCCATTTTCGAAACAAGGTCCTGCGCAAAATTGTCCAGCTCGACCGTCAGGACACGCAGGGTATGGACCAGCCAGTTGTAACCGAACATGGAAGGGATGGCGACCAGCAGGCCGGCAACGGTTGTGATCAGCGCTGCAGCCACGCCCGGCGCCATTGTCGCGAGATCCGCCTTCCCCTGCTGCGCCACATGGCCAAAGGTGCTCATCACACCCCAAACGGTGCCCAGCAACCCCAGGAATGGCGCTCCGCTCACCGCGATGGCCAGCAAAATCAAACCCGACTCGAGCCGCAACGATTCCTGCGCCACGCTATTCTCGAGCGTGCGTTTCACATGCTCCATCCCTTTGAGCGATATATTCCTCTTCCGGCTCCCATCAGGCCCTTTCAACCGCGCATCCAGCTCCAGGCTGCCGCTGTTATAAACCATAAACATCGGGCACCCGTCGGCCTGTACGCGGCGATCAAACACATCCAGCACATTCTTCTGGGTGCGATACTCCGTTCGGAAATACTGGTTCAGCTTCTTCGCGCGCCGCATCTGGATGGCTTTTGCGATCATCACGGACCAGGCGACAATCGAGAAGATAATCAGGCAGAAAATGATTGCCTTGGCCTCCGGTGTGGCCTGGTCCCACACATACAGAAGCTCGGCTTGCTTGCCATTGACTGCTCCAAAAAATACAGGCGCGTTCATTCCGGCACGATCTCACGTTGACTCCGCAAACTTGGTCGTGAGGAATAGAAGCGCCCAAGCGGAACCTGCGACAAAATATAAGACCCAGATATAATCTCTGGTTCTGTTTCTTTTAACAGCATCTTCAAAATTTGCAACCTCGATTTTGGAAAAAAATAGTAGGAACCGCCGGGGGCATTGTCGAGGGCTATCGCATGAATTGGACAGGACAAGCCGGTGTTTAGACACCGGACGAGCTGCTCCGGAGGCTTTCGAAACGCCGAAAACAGGCAAAATAAATGGCAAAAAGGCGTTTTGACCCCCAATTTTCACCTCTTTTGAGCCGCAGCCGCCCTCCAGCCCGTACTTCTCCTGATTTTGGCGCGATGAATGCTACTTCAACGCTGACGCGGCAAGGAGTTCGCCGCTGGTATGAGTTAAACGTCAGGAATTAAAATGGCACTGTCACTTCTAAGCGCGGAGAAGAAGCGGGATCACTTGATTTCAGTGGATCTCGGCGGACGAACCACAAAAGCGGCACAGTTGGAGCGGCGGGGCAACGGCTTCGCCCTCACAGGCTACGTGCTGATGGATGCTCCCATCTATGAAAAGAGCATCCCCGCTGAAATGCTCACGGAGCATCTCAAGGCGGTTTGCGATCAACTCAAGCCGAAAGGCAGGACTCTCACCCTCGCGCTGGGGGTCAGCGACGCCCTTGTGCGCCACGCCGAGCTGCCTCAAATGCCCGTCGGCGACATGCGCCAGGTGCTCAAAAATAATTCGAGAAACTATCTTCAGCAGGATTTGCCCGGCCACGTGTTCGATTGTTACGTCATACCCCCCCGGGCCCAGGCCAAAACCGCAACCTCAAAGACACCCGCTGGCCAGGCAAAGTTCCGCGTGCTTGTCGCCGGCGCAAAAGCGCAGGTGGTGGACACTGTGGAAAACGCCATTCGCCAGGCGGGCCTGACTGCGGACCACCTGGTTCCGGCCTTGATCGGACCGGTCAACGCGTTCGAGGCGGCAATGCCCGAGGTTTTTGCGGCGGAAGTCGTTGCGCTGGTGGATATCGGTTTCAAACACACCAGCGTTGCCGTTCTGGAACAAGGCGAGCTGGTCCTCAGCCGCGTGGTCGCTATCGGCGGTGACAAGATCACCAGCGGCCTTGCCGAATCCCTCGGCATCAGCTATGCCGAAGCCGAGGGCATCAAGATCGGCATGCCCCATGAAGTCGAGGCCCAACTTGAAGGCACTCTCCTGCCCCTGTGCCGCGATTTGCGCGCCTCCATCGATTTCTTCGAGCATCAGCACGACAAAGTCGTAAGCACGGTTTACCTCAGCGGCGCTTCATCGCGGTCCGAGTTCATTGTTCAAACGTTGCGAAAGGAACTGATGGTTGATGTCAAAACCTGGAGTCCCTTTGGCCGGCTCTCCATGGAACTCCCGCTTGATCAAACCGCCGAACTCGAACATGTGGGCCATCAACTGACCACCGCTCTCGGGGCGGCCTACGCAACTTTCTAGGAGGAACCCATGCCTATTCGCATTAATCTACTGGCAGAAGCCCAGGCGGCAAGAGACCAGCGCCGCAAGGATCCCGTCAAACGCTCGATATGGCTCGCAGTGCTTTTCGTGCTGCTGATGCTCGCCTGGAGCAGCTCTCTCCAGCTCCAGTCGCTCCTGGCCAAAGGCGAGCTATCCCGCATCGAGGGCGAATTATCCTCGAGATCCAACGAGTTCCACAGCGTGCTCGAACAGCAAAACCAATTGAACGACGTGAACAACAGGTTGCGCGCCCTGACGTCTCTGGCCACAAACCGCCTGCTTTATGGCAACGTCCTGGCCGCGCTTCAGGAATCGCTCGTCCCCAATGTCCAGCTCGTTCGAATGCGGGCGGAACAAAGTTTCTCGCTTGTGGACGTCGTGAAACCCAAGACCAACAACGCCGGTAAAATCACCCCGGGCCGTCCGGCCAGCAGCACGGAATCCACGGTCGTCCTGATCGAGGCCCGCGACACCGCGCCCGTGCCGGGCGACCAGGTGAACGTTTACCGCCGGACGCTCGCCGATTACCCTTATTTTAAGGAATACCTCAGAACAAATGAGGTGCGGCTGGCAAATCTTTCCGCCCCGCAGAGAACGCCCGATGGAAAGCCCTTTGTCATGTTCAGCCTGGAATGCAAATACCCGGAGGTGGTGCGATGAGAAGATTATCCAAGCAAAAGAAACAGCAATTGCTGCTGACGGCGCTGGTGACATTGACGGTGTTGACCGGTATCTGGTTCGGACTCATCCGCGTGCAACAGCAAAGCATCGTCAAGGTGAAAGAGAAAACCGTTGCCGCCCGCAAGCAGCTCGATAGCGTCAAGACCACCATCACCCGCGCCGAGGAAATTGAAGCAAGCCTGACGCAGGGCCGCGAAGTCCTGTCGCAGATCGAGGAAAACATGGCCGACGGCGATCTCTACGCCTGGCTCATCACGCGAATCCGCGAGTTCAAAACTCCTTACAGAATTGATATCCCTCAGTTCAGCCAGATCAACGGCCCGCGCCCGGTGGATATCCTGCCCGCCTTCCCATACAAACAGGCCGGCCTTACCATCGCAGGCACCGGCCGCTTCAGCGATATTGGCATGTTCATCTGCGATTTTGAAAATCAGCACCCGTTCTGGCGCCTCAGCAACGTTGTGCTCGAGCCCGCCACCGCCGGAACCGCCGGCGACAATGAGAAACTCTCGTTCCGGATGGATGTGCTCGCGCTGGTCAAACCCGCCGGAACCGCTTTGAACTGAGAGAACCTATGAAAAGCCAATCCATCCATAACGCAACGGTCACGGGCCTTTTCACAAGACTCGCAGTGCCGCTCGCCTGCATGCTCGCGCTGGGGTGCCTCGCGGCGCCACCAAAGAAAAACAAGCCCGACAAGGCAGACGCCGTCAAGGCCGAGCCCGCAAAAGCGGGCGCAGACACGGTGGAAATCGCCAAAATCGATCCCGCCACGTTTCCCAAATCCGCGTTCAAACCCGCGGGCATAAATCCGTTCTTCCCAAATGCGAGCACGCCGGTCAACCGGCCCCAGATCGCCGCCGCCAAGCAGCAGGCGCCCCCCGAGCCCTCTTTCGTCCTTAACGGCATCACCGGCCCGCCGTTGCGCTCAGCCATGATCAATGGACGCACGTTCCTCCAGGGCGAGGAGGGGGACGTCCGGATCGATTCCGGCGCCAAGGTCTCCATCAAGTGCGCCGAAATCATGGACGAAAGCGCCATCATCGAAATCAACGGCCACCGAAAGACGCTGAAGCTGCGAATGGGAATCTGAGCTAACCCGTAAATTCTTTCACCATCCCCTCGAGGACTTCAATCCAGAGGGGATTTTCGTTCAGGCATGGAATGCGTGTGAATTCCACCCCGCCGGCCGCAAGATACGTCTCCCGTCCGCGCATCCCTATTTCCTCAATGGTTTCCAGGCAATCGGAAACAAATGCGGGACATATCACCAGGAGTCGCCGCGCACCGCTGCGGGCCAATTCCACAATGCGCTGGTCCGTGTAGGGGGATAGCCACGGATCGCGCCCCAGCCGGGATTGAAAAGCCACAGACCATTTGCCCTCGGGCACCCCGGCGTGCCGCACAAATTCCCGCGCCGTCCGGAAACACTGCGCCCGGTAACAAAACTCATGGGCGGGGCTCGGCCGCTCGCAGCAATCCGCTGTTGAAAGGCAGTGACATCCCGTGGGGTCGGACTTGCGAATGTGCCGCTCCGGGATGCCATGAAAGCTGAACAGCAGGTGGTCATACGGCCTGCCGATGTCCGCCGCGGCGCTCGCCACCAGGGCCCGAATGTACCCGGGATGATCAAAATAGGGCGGCTGCACGCGGATGCTCATTCCGGGCGCAAGCTCCCTTGCCACTTCGCGCACACGCTCCACAGCGGTTTCAAAGCTCGACATCGCATAGTGCGGGAACAACGGGATCAAGAGCAGGTCGCTCACCTGGCGCGCCAGCAACTTCCGGATGGCCTCGGGAACCGAGGGGTTCTGATAGCGCATCGCCAGTTCCACCGGAACGCTGACTCGCTCCTGCAGCAGACGCTGCACATTCCGGCTTGTCACCACCAGAGGCGAGCCTGCCGCAGTCCAAATCGTCTGATACGCATGGGCGGATTGCTTCGGCCGCCGCGGCAAAATCGCAAGGTGAACGATCGCAAACCGAAGCAGCCAGTTCACGTCCAGAACGCGCGGGTCCATCAAAAACTCGCGCAGATACCGTCGAACCTCCGGCACGGAAGGGGAATCCGGCGACCCCAGGTTGACCAGGAGCGCCGCCTTGTGGCCTTCGCTTCGAGCGCTCATGCCTGTGCCGTTGCTTGCGGGACCCCGTTCGAGACAAACGCCCCAATCCGCTCCGCCGCTTTGCATCCGGAAAGGATCGAGTCGCTGAGCGATATGCCGTCCCGGTAATGCCCCGCAAAAAACAATCCCGGCGCGCGCTCCTCGTAATCGTTCATGAGCTGCCGATATCGCCCGTAGCCCACCGTGTATTGTGGAATGGCTTTTGGCCAATACACGGTGTTCCTGAAAACCGGCTCGCCCCGCACTCCGAGCAGCACACGCAAATCGTCACAGGTCATTTTGCAGAGTTTGTCCGGCGGCATGGACGGCAGCTCGGGGTAACGCTCCCCGCCAAGGTAGCTCGTTAAGGTCACATGCCCTTTGGGAGCGCGATTCGGAAAAAGCGACGAGGAAAAAATGGTTCCGAGTATTTTGAAATTCTCAGCCCGCGGAATCAGCATTCCGAAACCCTGCGCCGGATGCGCCACATCCTCGCGCTTGAAACCGAGCACCACGCTGGTCACCGGCGGGTAACGAATCTCCCCGAAGGGTTTGAGGTCAAGCCTCCCTCGAGTCTCCAGCTTCAACACCGCAAGCTTGAATGCCGTGCCCGCATACAGCACCGCCGAATGTTGGGCCACCCGCTCTTCGCCCCGGTCCGACAACGCAAGTTCCCAGCCCTCCTCCGTTTGCCGCACCCCCGAGACAATCGCGTTCAGCCGCACGCTTTCGCCCAAAAGCCTCCGCAACGCATCCGGCAGCACCTGCAACCCCTCGTCAAATGAGATCTTCGGCGCGCGATCTTTCGAGATTTCTCCGCGCTTTGCCCGTTCTCTTGCGCCAAAGATCTGGCCTTTGATCAGGGACCCATACCGCGCCTCCAGTTGCGCAAGTTTCGGAAAGGCCTGCGGCACGGAAAGTTTCCACGGATCGCCCGCATAAACACCCGCCACCAGCGCGTCTATCGCATGATCCAGGAATTCCCTGTTCAGCCGCCGCAACACAAATTCCGCCACGGACTCCTCTTTTCCATCCGTCCTGCGCGGCACAAAAGGCTCGCGCAGCACCGCCCACTTGGCGCCCGAGGTAAAAAGCCGGGTGGTGAAGAAGCCCAGCGGCGAGGATGGCATCGAGATCGGACGCTTGTATCGCACCACGTAACGGGCCGAGGCCAGCGGATCAGGATTCATGCGCCGCGATTGCAGCCCCGCATCCACAATCAGCTGTCCGATTCTCGGCGATGTCTCGAGTATGGTGTTCGGACCAAACTCCGCCAGGAAACCGCCCTGCCGCACAGAACGCACCGCGCCGCCCACACGGCCCGTCGCCTCATACAGCGTCACGGGCACGCCCTGCCGGTGCAGGTAAAATGCCGCCGTCAGCCCCGTAATGCCGCCGCCGATCACCGCCACCGGCAGCTTCACTTTTCTTTGCATCTCCCCGGGTTGCATCTCTTAAATTGTCCTCGAATGTTTCCGCTCGCCAACCGGCGCGAGGGTGTTGTCAAAACACATGGCAATGTTACGGATAAACAGCCGCCCCGTTTGCGTCACTTCCATGCCCCCACTTGCCCGCCGCACCAAACCGTCCTGCTCGAACGGGTCCAGGGCGGCAATCTCCGCCGCAAAATGGTCCTCGAACCGGATGCCGAGTTTTTTCGACATCCACTCGTAATCCAGCGAAAAATCGCACATGACTCGCATGATGGTCTCCCGCCGGATCCTGTCCTCCCCGGAAAGCACGTAGCCGCGAACCATCGGAATGCTTCCCGCCTGCACAGCAGCGGAATACTTCGCCAGGTCTTTCTCGTTCTGCCAGTACGCACCGGGTATCTGTGAGATCGAGGACATTCCAAATCCGTAAATATCCGCCCCGCCATGTGTGCTGTAGCCCTGAAAGTTGCGCTGGAGCTGCTTTCGGCTCTGCGCAACGGCCAGCTCGTCGTCCGGGCGCGCAAAATGGTCCATGCCGATATACACATACCGGTTGTTCTCGGTCAGCCGCTCGATCACGCTCTTGAGCAATTGCAGCTTCACCTCGGGAGCGGGCAGAACTTTTTGCTCAAGTATCTTCTGCGCGGGCTTCACCCACGGCACATGCGCATAGCTAAAAACTGCCAGCCGGTCCGGCGCCAGCTCCAGAACCGCGTCCAGCGTCCGGTTGAAGGATTCCACCGTCTGGTTCGGCAGGCCGTAAATCAAATCGAAGTTCACGGACTTGAACCCGGATTCGCGAATCCAACCCAGCACCTGGTCCGTCAGCTCGCGCGGTTGAATCCGATGCACGGCTTCCATCACTTTCGGATCGAAATCCTGCACCCCGATGGAGGCACGGTTGAAACCGGCTTCGCGTAACGCGGTGATATGGTCGCGCGTGAGCCGGCGCGGATCCACCTCCACGCTGGCCTCGACCTCATCGGCAAACGCAAAGTGGCGCCGCATCCCACGCCCCAGCGCCCGGATCTCCTCCGGCGCGAGAAACGTCGGCGAGCCGCCCCCCCAGTGAACCTGCACCACCTGCCTCCGCGGGTTCAGCCGGCCGGCCACCAGGGCCAGCTCCTTGCAGAGGGAATCCACATACAACGCCCCCTGGGCGTGGTTCAATGTGATCACTGTCGTGCAGCCGCAATACCAGCA
>CAYNZC010000071.1:0-2135 GCA_964401575.1 uncultured Verrucomicrobiota bacterium | reverse complement strand
CTCGATATTTTCGAGCTTCGCTCCCGGGGGCACCCCATGCCCAAGGTTGAAAATGTGCCCGTTCAAACCGCGCATTTCCTCCAGGATCCTTGATACCGCCGCCCGCACCGCCCCGGGATTGGTCGTCAGCAGAAACGGGTCAAGGTTGCCCTGCACCCCGACATCCGCCGGCAGCCGCCGCCGCACCTCCGCAAGCCGGATGTTCCAGTCCACTCCCAGCACCTGCGCGCCGCTCGCCGCCAATTCCGCCCAGTTCCCGTGCGCGCCCCTCGCAAAAACGATCACCGGCACTTCCCCCCGCACGGACTCCACAATGCGCTGCATCCACCGGCCTGAGGCCGGCCAGAAATCCACGTCCGATAACAGCCCCGCGTGACTGTCAAAAATCTGCACCGCATCCGCGCCGGCCTCGATCTGCATGCGCAAATAACCGCAAATGGCCAGGGTGAGTTTCTCCATCAGCCCCTCAAATAGCGCGCGGTCCTCGTAAAACATCCGCTTCGCATCGGTGTACTCACGCGCCCCGCCGCCCTGCACCATGTAGTTTGCCAGTGTCCACGGAGAACCGGAGAATCCGATTAGCGCCGTGCGCCCCTTCAGGGCGGTCTTGACCATCCGCAAAGCCTCCCCGACATACGCCAGCCGCGGGTTCACCGCCTCGACCTCCAGTCGCGCAAGGTCGCCCTCCCCGCGAACCAGGAACTCCATCTCTATGCCCCCACGGTCTCGAAACTCATACTTCTGCCCAAGCCCCTCGGCAATCACCAGGATGTCGCTGAAAATAATGGCCGCATCGAAATCAAAACGGCGAATCGGTTGCAGTGTCACCTCGGCTGCCAGCCCGGGCGTTTGAACCAGCTCCACAAAGCTGTGCTTCTCCTTGAGCGCGCGATACTCGGGCAAAGCGCGCCCCGCCTGGCGCATCAGCCATAACGGCGGACGATCCACCGGCTTGCACCGGCAGGCATCCAGGAAACGCCGCCGGTTGGACCGTGCCTCCCGCTCCCCGGCGGAGACTTCGCCCCCGGTTGTGTCAGCTTTTTGTTTCAATCGGTTTCCGGTGAATAAAATCCGCCACAGATACCTCCGCGGCCGGAACGGTTTAAGGTAGCAGGCTGCGGCGTTTGGTCAATTTTTCGCACAATTTTGCTGCCAAATACCCGCATTCCGAATAACAATACTCCCCGTGGAAGTTATTATTCAACCTAATGCGGAAGCAGCCGCTTCCCTGGTCACTCGCATGGTCGCCAGGGAGCTCCGGCTCAATCCCCATCTCGTGCTCGGCCTCGCAACCGGCTCCACGATGGAGCGCGTCTATCGAAACCTCGCGCGAATGCACAAGGACCAGAACCTCGACTTCTCTCTGTGCAGCACCTTCAACCTCGACGAATACGTCGGCCTCTTTCCATCCGACCCGAATTCGTACCGCTACTACATGAATCACCACCTGTTCCGTCATGTGAACATTGACATGCGGAACACGCACCTGCCAAACGGGCTCGCGGAGGATCTCGCGAAGGAGTGCCTCGAATACGAAGCGCTCATCAAACGGTTTGGCGGCATTGACCTCCAACTCCTGGGCATCGGCGTCGCCGGCCACATCGGCTTCAACGAGCCGGGCTCCGCCCTCGTCTCCCGCACCCGCGCAAAAGCCCTCACCCCGACCACGATCAAGCAAAACGCCCCGTTCTTCGGCGGCGAAGAACACATGCCCCGCCGCGCCATTACCATGGGCGTGGGCACGATCATCGAAGCCCGGCGCTGCCTCCTTTTGGCCACCGGCAAAAGCAAAGCTGACATCATCGCCAAGGCTGTCGAAGGCCCCATCTCAAGCATGGTCACCGCCTCGGCGCTTCAGTTGCACCCGCGCTGCACCGTTGTCGTGGACAAGGAAGCCTCCAGCAGCCTCAAAGAACAGGAGTATTACCAGTGGATCTTCGAAAACGAGCCGGACTGGGAGGAATACAGGTAAGGATGGACGCCTCCGTTGTTATTGAGCGAAATCCCCTTTTTGCTTGTTTCCCGTCCCAACTCGGGTGAAATAAGATTTGCGATCCCTTTGATGGGCCCATAGCTCAGTGGTTAGAGCAGGCGACTCATAATCGCTTGGTCGGGGGTTCAAATCCCTCTGGGCC
>CAYNZC010000070.1:0-23896 GCA_964401575.1 uncultured Verrucomicrobiota bacterium | reverse complement strand
GCACCATCGTTTATACATCTCCTGGACCGTTTGGACTGGCCGGGACACTACACAATGCGGCTGAAGGAGTGTTTGATGTTCGATGGAGCAGCACCGTTTACAAGATAAGTCCCCAGGCGAGTTTTATTAACGAGGGCCTGCTGCAGAAGCAGGAAGGTGTTTTGTCCGACATTGAAGTGCCTTTCCTGAACCGCGGGAGAGTGAGCATCCCGGCAGGCAGATTGAACTTTGCGGGAAACTTTGATCAGCCGTCCGGCGACATTCTACTCCTGGGAGGAAGCCTTCGGTGCGCCATGCCTCTGGACCTCGCCGGCGGGCGATTGCTGGGCTGGGGGACGGTCGAAGGGGATCTGTCCAATACGGGCGCGACGATCAGCCCGACGAATTCGGGCGGAGTCATCACGATTGCCGGTCGGTATGTGCAGCACCTTGGCGGGAATTTCGAAGTGACGCTCGCAGGCACGCAGCCTGGAACCAACCACAGCCGACTCAGCATTGCCGGAACTGCGGAGTTGAACGGCACGATCACCGCGCAAATGTTTCCTCCGTATCTGCCGTCTCCGGGGGAAACTTACGCCGTAATGACATTCGCATCGCGCAAGGGCGATTTTGCCAGGCGCAATGGATTCCTTCTGCTCGGGCACAACCGCAGACTGGAGACAGTTTACAGCGCCACTTCACTATCGTTAATGGCGATGGAGGCTCCGGATCCCTCCGGGGTGAGCTTGCAGATCGGCAAGGAGGGGCAAGCCGCGCTGATATCCTGGCCGTTGGAATTTGGAAGCGGAACACTCTACGCCTGCACCAATCTCGCCGAAGCGAACTGGGTGATTGTTCCGACCGTTAATAACAGCTTCCTCGATTCCCCGATGCTTCCGTGGCGATGGTTCAGGCTGACCATCCCCTGAAAGGGGAAAAACGATCATTGAATCTTGCGAGCTACCCGCAGTACGGAATGGGCGAGTCCGCGCCGAGGCGGTGGATGCCTCTTGTTTGTCGCATTCGGGCGCCGAGTCAGCAACGCGATCGCGCAGCGATATGGATTCAGAAATCGCCAATAACAAATTCTCGATCTGCAATTCTCAATGATGGGTCTGAACAGACGGTCGTCCCTTGCGACTTTTCGAGCTTTGTTTTGTGGAAATAGTACGCGTTATCTGGGCATTGCCCGCAGGCTGACATAAAAGGGATCCCCCGGCTTGTCGCGGGTGCAAAATCAACGTTTGCCGGCTGCGGCCGGTTTGGCTGCGGGCTGCGCATTCAACATGGCGAAGCCTTTATTCACGAGCTCGGTGGCTTTTTGATCCCGGAGCTTCCTATCCTGGCTGCCGAGAACAATCACAATCACGCGCTTGCCGCTTCTGGACGCCGTTACGGCAATCGAAAAGCCGGCTTTGGCGATGTAACCGGTCTTCAAACCGTCGCACCCCTCCACACTGCCCAACAGGTGATTATGTGTGCGCATGTCCACTCTGTGTTTGGGATCATTTGGCCGGAACGGTCGCGCTTTGGCGGAGGTGTAGCGAAGCGTCTCGGGGTTCTTGAGCAGCTCACGACAGAGAATGGACAAATCGCGGGCTGTGGTGATGTCGTCGGGTTGGCCCGGTCCCGGCGGCAGGCCGTGAACGGAGCTGAATTTCGTGTTCCTCATCCCGAGCGCCAGGGCTTTTTGATTCATCAACTCGACAAAAGCATCCGTGCTGCCCGCGACTTTCTCCGCCAGGGCCACCGCCACGTCGTTTGCCGACTGGATCATGAGCGCGTAGAGCATTTCTTCGAGAGGGAAGACCTCTTTTTCCGCCAGCCAGACCTGCGATCCGCCCGTCTTTGCCGCCTTGGCGCTTGCCGGCACAGGATCTGACAGGGAAAGCTCGCCAACCTTGATCTTGTCCAAAATCACCAGCAGATCCATGAGCTTGAGCACGCTGGCCGGGTATGCTTTGGCATCGGCGTTTTGCTCGAACAGAACCCTGCCGCTCGAAGGCTCGATGACGATGGCTCCCACGTATGGATTGCCCGGGATGCCCGACGTGTTTCGAGGCTTTTGAGCCGCAGCGGTTTTCTTCTGGGCTGCGGTGGCCAATCCCGTTGCCAGGAGGACCAAAACAATGCTGATGGCTGCGGTTCTGACCGCTCTCATGCTGTAAAAAAATCTGGTGCAATTCACGACGCGCAAAGCTTCCACAGATGTCTTCTCAGGGTCAAGCGCAAGCGGCAAAAACAATTCCCGGCAGGGATGATTTTCACGCTATTTCAAACCGGCCGGGGCGCCTGCGGAACAAGGACCGCGAGCGTCCCGCCCCATGAAGCCATATCGCCGGACCGTGGCCGCGGCCCGCTTCTTGAGGCGCGGCGTGCAGGTTACTGCGCGGCTTGTTTGCTGGCGGCTTTCTCGAGAGCATCCAGCACGATTCCCGGCGTGAGCGCCTCTGGCAGCACCAGGGGCTCTGCGGCGGGATCGGGCGGATAGACCAGCACCAGGGGCACCCCGGCGCGGCCGTAGCGGTTCAGCTCCTTTGTCATTTCGGCGGGCAGCCGGGTGTAATCGCCCAGCAAAGCCACTGCGTTGATCTCTTTGAGTTTCGAGCGGACCTGGGGTATCTCGATGGCGAACTTCTTGTTTGCCTGGCACGTAAGACACCAATCCGCCGTAAAATCAACAAGCACAGGCCTGCGTTGGGCGCGAGCCTCCTGGAGGGCGGCGGGAGACCATTTCTGCCACTCGATGCCTCCGGGCCGGCTTGCGGGAGAGTTGGCCGAAACCTCGCCCGGCGGATTCCGCCATTGGATCTGTTTTTCAAGGACAAACCAGTAACCGATGGCGAGCACGACAGCCATGACGACCATGGCAGCGCCTTTGCCTTTCGATCCGCGCTGAATGAACTCGCCGAAGATCCATGCGGCCAGGGCCACAAAAACCAGGAACATGCCAAACCACCACGCGCGATCGCCGTAATGGGCTGCGAGCAGGCTCGCCAGCCAGACGGCCGTCGCGAGCATGGGGAAGCCCATGGCCACCTTGAACCGCACCATCCACGCGCCCGGCTTTGGCAGGAACTTGAGCAGGCGCGGGTTCCAGCTCAGGAGAACGTACGGGGCGGCAAGACCGAGGGCCACGACACAAAAAATGAGCACGATATATGGAGAGGGCTGCAGGAAGGCAAACCCGAGTGCGGCGCCGAGAAACGGGGCGGTGCAGGGTGTGGCCAGAATCGTGGCGAGCACGCCGTTGAAAAAGGCGCCTGCGGAGCCCTGGCGCGAAGCGAGCGAGCCCGCGGCATCCATCACGCGCCCGCCCGGGTTGACCTCGAAAACGCCAAACAGGTTCAGCGCCACGAGAGTGATCAGGACGGCCAGCGCCGCGATGAACTGCGGGTTGCCAAACTGCATGCCCCAACCTGCGGAGCGTCCGGCGGCTTTGAATCCAATCACCAGCCCAGCCAGCACAATAAACGAGAACAACACGCCGGCAGCATAAATGATCCCCATTTTTCTGACGTGGGCCGGAGATTCCTTTGCGGCGTTGACGAATCCCAGAACCTTCAGCGAGATCACAGGCAGCACACAGGGCATGATGTTCAGAATCAGCCCGCCAATGAAGGCATAGATCAGCATGAGCCAGAGCGGCTGGCCCGGGCTTTGCGATCTGGCTTCGGCCAGGCTCAAAGAAACCTCGATGCCCGTTCGCTTTTCGCCGGCGCCCTCAACAAGAACACCCCCAATCGCCGCCGGCCATTCGCCGCTCAGCAACTTCACACTCTTACGAATCCCGAGCCTGCCTCCGCCCGCTTTCACAGGCTCGGTCTCGGGCTGCACCTCGAAGCCCTCGCTTGCGTAGGGATAAAAGTCCGATTCCTCCGTGTTTGCGCGGGATGTCCACTCGATCACAAGCGAGCGGAGATTCCCGTCGGCCGGCCCCTCCCACGCGGCGCGCGCATTGGCCTGCGGGTCGGGTTGGGGCACCCTGCCCATCCACTCCGCCAGGAGGGCTGCGTCGCCGGACGGTTTCGAGTCCCGGCTGATGCGCAGCGTTGCCTGGACGGTGGCGTCGCCGGGCAGGCACATTTTGTCGCACTCGAGCCATGCCACCTTTGCTTTGAGCTGGAGTTCACCCTCAGGCAGATGGTTCGCGAGCTGCAAGGGAACCAGCAGGACCACCACTCCCGAGTAGGTGTATGTGGTCAGGTCCCCTTCGGGCTTTTTCTCGCCGAGCGGCCAGAGAATCGGCCCGGCGGTGATTCCGGAAGGCAATTCCCAGTCGATCGTGGTGGGCATGCCGGATGCCCCCGAGTTTTTCCAGTACG
This sequence comes from uncultured Verrucomicrobiota bacterium, assembly GCA_964401575.1. Classification (GTDB taxonomy): domain Bacteria; phylum Verrucomicrobiota; class Verrucomicrobiia; order Limisphaerales; family UBA8199; genus CAYNZC01. The sequence continues at coordinate 19,592 of CAYNZC010000070.1, read as the reverse complement.
TGTGCCAGCCGTCGTCCATCTTTAGCTCGACACCCGCCAGCACCGTTTCGCCCGGACGCGCCTCTTCCGCGGCCAGCAGGAGCCGGGCGCTCGTGTGGGCGCCGCGCGCGCCCGGGAGCAACACCAGGAAAGCGGCCAGGAATAACGCGAAATTCTTCAGTCGCATAATTCTCCAATATGATGCAAAATTCCGAAAAGCCAAAGCTTTGATCATGTCGGGGCAGCATCAGAATCAGCCGCTTTCGCCGAAGGCCCGGGGCGCGCCCGCGCCGCATGCGGGGCGAAACTGGCAATGGCTGCGAACCGGGGAGGAATTTTTTTCCGCGATGCTGGACGCCATTGATGGGGCGGCGGCAACCGTTCGGCTGGAGTTTTACATTTATAGCGCAGGCGAGCCCGGCGACCGCTTTCGCGAAGCGCTTGTGCGCGCCCGGTCGCGCGGGGTGGCGGTGCGCGTGCTGATTGACGCGCTGGGCTCCTACAACCTGCCGGCTGCTTTCTGGAATCCGCTGCTGCAGGCGGGCGGCCAGGTGCGGCGCTTCAACCCGATCGCCATCAACCGGCTTGGGCTGCGCAACCACCGGAAACTGCTCGTGTGCGATGAGACCGCCGCCTTTGTGGGCGGATTCAACATCGCGCCCGAATACATGGGGGACGGCGTGAGCCATGGCTGGTGTGACGTGGGTCTCAGGGTGCGGGGGCCGCTTGTGAAAAACCTTTCGGCCTCGTTCGACCAGATGTTTGAGCGCGCCGAGTTCCGTCATAAACGCTTCGCGCGGCTCCGCCGCGCGGAAACCCGCATGGTGATGAAATGCGGCACCGAGCAGTTGCTTCTCAGCGGGCCCGGCCGCGGACAGAATCCTTTTCACAACGCGTTGAAACAGGATTTGCGCCGCGCGCAGTCGGTCCAGATGATGATCGCGTACTTTCTCCCGTCCCGGCAGGTAAGGCGGCTGCTGGCGGGAGTGGTGGATCGCGGCGGGTCGGTGGATTTGATTCTCGGGGGGAAGTCGGACGTCATGCTATCCATGCTTGCGGCGCGGAGCCTTTATCCCCGGATGCTGCGCGCGGGTGTGGCCGTGCATGAATACCAGCCGCAAGTGCTCCACGCGAAACTCTTCATCGTGGATAACGCCGTGTATGTGGGCTCCTCAAACCTCGACCAGCGCAGTCTCAGGATAAACTACGAGCTCATGATCCGTTTTGAGCACCCGGAAATTGCCCGCCAGGCGCGGGAGATCTTCGCGAGCGCGCTCGCACATTGCACCCGCATTCCCCGCCCGGACTGGAGAAACAGCCGTTCTTTATGGCAGCAGATCAAGCAGCACTGGGCTTACTTTCTGCTGGTGCGCCTGGATCCCTACATTGCCCGGCGCCAGTGGAAGGCCCTGCCGGATTAAGCCTCGAGCGGCAAAAAATTCACGCCGTCCCCGTCTTTGAAAAAAACGAATCTCACGCCGCACCCATCTCTCCCCGCCCCGGGAATCGAATTCACCAGACGCGGGGTTCTTCGCTTCTTCTATTTTACCTGGAGCAGCTCGTTCACCTTCGCCATGACCGCAAAAGCGTCCGCCACGTATAACACGTCGGCTTTGCCGCGGGCCCAGCCGCAGTTGGCATCCAGGTTGATCGCACGGCGCTCTTCGATGAAGCGCCATCCAACCGTGTGCGGTTCTTCGCCGTGGCAGCAGGCGGCCAACCCTTTGCGATGGCGCGGCGTGGAGCCGGTCTGGCCAATCTGGTTGAGGTGCGTCAGGAAGGACAGCACCGCCTGTCCTTCGCCACCAATATCCACGAGCGATTTGCTGCTTCCCAGCGAAGCCCGCGCGCCTCTCAGGAAACCGAGGATCAGCTTCTCCGCCTCGGCCACGTGGGGTTGTCCATCCGCCTGTTTCTTCGTCCAGCCCGCGCCCGCCACGAACAGCATCTCCGCGTCCGGACGGATGGTTTGGGCATCCACGCTCAGCTCGCGCACGCCTGAGACAGTAGTTCGTTTGCAATCCTCCGGCAGGGTCACGGAAATGGGTTCCACATTTGCGGCGCCCGGCGCACCCTGCCATTCGGGCTGGCTCCCGGGATCCAGAAGGATAAACCACGGCTTGCGAGACCGGCGCAGGCCGGCCTCCATGCGCTGGCGGTAATACCAGCGTTGGATGGTTACGGCCCCGTTATCCGCGGAGAGTCCCGTCACGTGAGTGTCCACCGCGCCGCCGAGGCGCTGCGCCACGCCGGGCGCCACCCGGCTCATCCGGGACGTTGCCGGAGCGATGACAAATTCCGCCGAAGCCGCTTTGCAGAGCGCTTCGAGAGCCGCCGCATCCGACCCGTAGCGCGGCTGTGAAAAATCCGGGCCGCTTACGGCGAGTATTTTTGCCGCACCGGCGCCGCCGAGCTGCGCCGCGGCCTTTTCGGTGGAAGCGCCGGCAATGCCCGCCACGAGCGTGCTGTTTGGCGTTGCGGCCGCCAGCGCCTTTGCCGCGCCCGCGGCTTCAAGCGCCGCCTTGCCCAGCGTGCCGTCCTGTTCTGTAAATGCCAGTAAGAGAATCGTCATGTTCAAGCCTTCTATTTGCGGACCCACTCGACAATTTCGCGGGCGATCTCATCGGCCGGCTTGTCTTTGATGATTTGGGTGTTTCGCACCTGTTTGGGCAGCGCGACGCCGGTGAAGGAGAGACCATCACCCGCCAGCTTCACGGGTTTGGCTTTCTGCAGCGCCGGCATGACCAGGCGCATGTTTGCCATGCCTACTTGCGGATTGTTCCTTGGCTCGGGCAGATTGCCCGTGGCCCACCCGAGCAGCGCGGGCGCTCCCGCGCAACGGGACACCTGGTGCTTGCCGCCCTCGACACGCTCCAGAACCTCGAACGATCCATCCGGCTGCACTTTCACCTCGTCCACGCCCTGGAACTGGTCCTTGATCCCGAGGAGTTCGCCGACCACCTGCATCGTTACCCCCGCGCCGCGCGAAGCCGACTCCCAGCCGCCAAAAACCAGCAGCTTGCCCGGCTCGATGCCCGGGATGGCCTTGATGGCCGCAGCCAGCGCCGTGCCTGTTTCCATCGCGTCAGTGAAACCGCTGGCCGATCCGTCCAGGGCCACGAACTCGAACGGCACCTTCTGCGCCACGGTCATCATCACTTGCTGCAGCTTGGGCTTGGGGCCCAGGCTCACTAGCCAGACCTTGCTGCCCGCAAATTGCTTCGCCAGGTTGGCTGCCTCGTACAGCGCGTGACTCGCCCATGGATCCAGCACCGCAGGCAACATCGCCTCGTTCTTCAGCGCCGGACCGGCTGGCCCGGCCACCGGCTCAAGGGTTTGCAGCGGGTCCGGCACAATGCTGCCGCACACCACGATTTGATACGACAAACTCATGCCCACTATTAAATCCCATACCACCCCGACAGCCAAACAGAAAACATGGCAGAAAACAGGGCAAGGATGACGTTCCTCACACTCCCCTGGACGATGAAAATTGAGACCGAACTCCTGATGATTTCATATTCCACCCGGCCGATGGCGGCGAGGCCATTGCCTCCCCCACGCAGCCGCGCCTTCACGCTCCGCGCGCGCACACACACTCTCGAACCGCCCACCGCTCAACGAGGCTATGGAACCCTTCCCTGTGAATGCTCTATTCTTATGGTGGGTTGTTTTCGTAAGATCCGGCCGGAATGAGCTTGAGAATAAAACCGGCTGGATGTTGCAGGGCGACTGTTTTGTTTGGTATGGCGTGCGTGGCCACAGCGCTCGCAGCGCAAACCGCAAACGCTCCCTCGACACCCGGCGCGACCAAAAAGGCCCCGGCGCAGCAGACGCCGGTTTCAGCGGATGATCCCGATCCTTTAGCCATCCGGAATGCCAGCAGGAAAGTGAAATCGAGAATTCAAACGGCAACGGCCATGCCGCGCGAGCAATTGCTGGCGGCGCTGCAACGCGGCTGGGGAAAGGGACTCACCGCGACGGACATGGTTGATGCCCGGCCCGAGACGCTCAGCCAGGAAGACATGGGAGATCACCTCCGCCGGCGCATCGCCTACAATGTGGATAAAGACGAGCGGATCACGGGGTACCTGCTGCTTCCGAAGAACCGCGGAGCGGAAAAGCACCCGCTCATCATGTGCCCCCACCCGACCCATCGCACGGGCAAGGACATGGTCGTGGGCAAGTACGACACGCCGCCGAAGGATAAAACGGAGGAGTACAAGCGCTCCTGCCGCTGTTACGGCGCCGAGCTGGCGCGCCGGGGCTACATCTGTTTCGCGCCGGACACCCTTGGGTTTGGCGAGCGCGGGCCGTTAACCAACGACGATTCCGTGCAGCGCAACATGGCGGCCGCCCACAAAGCCCTTGCAAATCGGGTGCCCGGGTGGAGTTCCCACGGCAAAGCGATCTGGGACTTGCGGCGGGCGATCGATTTCCTGGTGCAAATGCCCGAGGTGGACCCGGATCGGGTTGCCACCATTGGTCATTCCCTGGGCGGCTGGTATAGCCTGTGGCTGGCGGGAGCCGATACGCGGATCAAGGCTGCGGTGGTCAATGCGGGCGGGAACCTGGCGTTTCGCAAGGAGCTCTATGAAAGCTCCGAGGCCCTCGAGGCCTACCTGTCCGGCAAAAGCCAGCAGATGCACGTGAACGCTTCCTTGTGGGTCATGGCCATCGCGCCACGACCGCTTCTTTACATGAAGGCGCTCAACGACCTGGACAACCCCGACTACCCGAACTACATCGACGGCTTCCGGCACATGAGCCATTTTTATCAGCAACTTGCCCCCGACAAAACCAAAGCCTCGCCTTTCGCCGCTTATGTTCACAACCAGGGCCACAGTTTTGACATGGATGCCCGCCAACTCGCCTACCATTGGCTGGACATCCAGTTGAAACACGCTCCAACCACCGGCGCCGGCAGCTCCGCGTCACAGCGCTGGTAATTTGCTCCCGGCATCCTATACTCCACCGCATGGTTCATATGGGCATCGGGTATGATGTGCATGCCTTCGCGGAGGGCCGGAAGCTCGTCCTTGGCGGGGTGGAAATCCCGCACCACAAGGGGCTCGACGGCCACTCGGACGCCGACGCCCTGATGCACGCAATATGCGATGCGGTGCTGGGCGCGCTGGGAGAGGAGGACATCGGCCATTTCTTCCCAAACACCGATCCCCGCTGGCGGGGAGTGGCAAGCAAAGTGTTTCTCGCGCAAGCGGCGGCTCTCGTCCAAAGGCGCGGGGGAACGATCGTGAACATTGATTCCACCCTCATCGCCCAGGCGCCAAAGGTTTATCCGCACGTCGCGGCCATGAAAAAGAACATCGCGGAAGCCCTGGGCATTTCACCGGCACAGGTGGGGCTGAAGGCCACCACAAACGAGCACATGGGTTTCATCGGGCGCGAAGAAGGCATCGCCGCCATGGCTGTCTGCGCCATAGATCTCCCGCATTAAGGAACGCGCATGGCAAAGGCTGAAATCAGTTGGACACGCACCACCGACGAGGGGCAGAAGTTGCAGGTCTATGCGCAGCGAATCGGCAGGGAATGGTTCTTCTTCGCCCGCGAGAAGCGTTACGACCAATGGCAGGCCGTTCCCGAGGCCCCGCTGGAGGACTGGCTCGAGTTGCTCGATTCCGTTCGCAGACGGATCAATCGCCGCCTGCTCCGGCCCGAGGAGGAGCAGCGGGTGATGCGGCGCATCCGGGAACAGTTTCCAGAAGCAGTGTTCGAATGAAAAACCCGCGATCAAAACCGCCCATCATTCTCGTATCCACAGACGTGGAAGACAAAGGCCGCGAGTTCGGCGATTACGCCCTGAGCCTTTCGTTCCGCTACGAGCAGGCCCTGTTCAACGCCGGAGCCATCCCCTGGGTGCTGCCACTGACAAATGATCCGCGGGTCATCGAGGAAATCCTCGCCCGCTGTGACGGCGTCATGCTGACCGGCGGCGAGGATCTCGCGCCGGACATTTACGATCCGCACATGCCCTTGGAGTTAAAGCAAAAAGCGCGGCTCACCCCGGATGGCGGACGCAGAGACCACCGCGAGCTGCTGGTGGTGCGGCAGGCGCTGCGGATGGACAAGCCCCTGCTGGCCATCTGCCGCGGGCACCAGGTGTTGAATGTGGCTCTCGGGGGAACGCTGATCCCGGATCTGCCCACATGCCACAACGGAACCATCAACCACCGCCAGATGGACAAACGCTGCGAGGTCGTCCACGATGTCCAATTGACACCCGGTTCGTTACTGGCCAAGATAACGGGTGGATTGAAGGCAGGGGTCAACAGCACACACCACCAATCCGTGGGCCGCGTCGCCCCGGGTCTCCGCGCAACGGCGCTCAGCCCGGACGGGATTGTTGAGGCCCTCGAATGGGAGCCTGCGCTGGCCGCCAAAGCGCCGTTCCTGCTGGGCGTGCAGTTTCACCCCGAGCGCCTCGAGGATAGATACCCGGAGCACCGGGCAATTTTTCGCGGGTTCGCCAGCGCGGCGCAGAGCAAACAGGGGCGCCTGAAAAAAGGCCTCCGCCATTGAAGACGGGTCAAAAAGTTTGATTTATGAAGGGCAAAGTCCTGATTGTTGATGATCATGCCGAGTTTCGCCAATTACTCGAGGCGCGGCTGGAAACAGATTATTCCGTGGTCCAGGCCGAAAACGGCGCGGCCCTTCAAAGGCTCTTCTCCGGCGATGAACCGGACGTCGTGCTGCTGGATGTCAACCTGCCGGATGCCAACGGGCTGGAACTGCTCCCGGTGGTGAAACGGAACTGGCCAGACTCGGAAGTCATTATTTTAACCGGCGCCGCCAATGAAACCCAGAAGGCCGTGTCCTGGGCGGTCGAAGCGCACCGAAAAGGCGCGTTCAACTTCCTCCGCAAAGGGGCCGATTTCGACGGCGAAAAGCTCCTGGTGGATGTCGCCAACGCCATCGTCCATAAACGCCAGGTGCTCGATCTCCGCCGCGCCATGGGCGTCTTTGAAAGCGCCTCCATGCGCGATGTCGTCCGCACCGTCGAGCGGATCGCACCCAGCGATGTGCCTCTGTTAATCACCGGCGAAAGCGGCACAGGCAAGGAAGTCATTGCGGATCTCATCCACGCCCGAAGCAATCGCAGCAAAAACAAAATCATCAAGATCAACTGCGCGGCGCTGCCCAGGGAATTGATCGAAAGCGAGCTCTTCGGCTCAGTCCGGGGCGCATTCACCGGCGCACACACCGACCGCGAAGGCCTTTTCCGCCAGGCCGAGGGCGGCACGCTGTTCCTGGATGAAATCTCCGAAATGCCGATCGATACCCAAAGCAAACTCCTCCGCGTGCTCCAGGACCAGGAGGTTCGGCCCGTCGGCGGCAAGGTGGCCTACAAAACAGATTGCCGAATCGTGGCCGCCACAAACCGGGTCCCGGCCGAGGCCATCAAAGACGGCAAGCTCCGCGAGGATCTTTACTACCGCATCAGCGCTATCTCCGTCTATCTGCCCCCCCTGCGCGAACGCCAGGTGGATATCATGCCACTGGTCAATCTTTTCCTGAAACGTTTCGCCGCGCAGGCCAACCGCGTCATCAACGGCCTGACCGACGCCGCCAAAGACCGTATTCTGGGTTTTGACTGGCCCGGAAATGTCCGCCAGTTGCAAAACGAGGTTCAGCGCGCCGTGCTCCTCTCGGAAGGAGACATGATTGACGCGGCAGACTTGTCCATCACCAGGTCCAGCTCGTTCGGCGAGGAAAGCCAGGAAACAAATTTCACCCTGTTGGAACGGGTCGAGCGCAACCAGATCATCGAAACGCTGACCAAAACCGGCGGCAACAAGCTCGAAACAGCCAAACGCCTCGGCATCGGACGCCAAACGCTCTATAACAAGATCAAGGCCTACGGCATCGAGGTCTGAGAGAGAGCGCCCAACTGGGACCGGCGGATCGCACCGTGTCGCGCTCCCGATTCCAAACCGGCATCACAGCAGCTTGAAAGCCAGTAACCTGGCCTTCTTCAACCGCTCAGTTTCTAATTCGCGGTTCGCCTTTAATATCGAGGGCGATCACTGACGCGACAGAGTTGGGAGCTTCGTCCGGCAATTGCAGTTCCACTCCGCGAGGAGAAACCTCGAAGCGCACCCGTTTGCGGCCCTTCAGCAGCGAGGCCTTGATCGCCTCGTTTTCCAGGCCCGGCACAAGCAATTTGCCGGCGGCCGGCCAATCAAACACGTGCAGATACAATCGGGTATTGCCCTTTGAAATCGGCTTGCGAGTGCAACGGCCCCACTCGAGCGCTGCAAACGGGCTGGCTGTGGTTCCGTAGATCGCCTCGCCGTTTTCCTGCATCCACTGACCAATCGCGCGCATGGATTTCAGGCTTTCCTCCGGCACGCTGCCGTCCGCTTTGGGGCCGATGTTGAGCAGGTAGTTGCCTCCTTTGCTCGCGATGTCCACCAGGTTGCGAATCAGGGTTTCATCGGATTTCCATGCGTGATCGTGCTCGCTGTAGCCCCAGGTGGTGTTCATCGTCATGCACGTTTCCCAGTCAACCCCGGGCATGCCCGTGGGAGGGATGTGTTGCTCCGGGGTGATGAAATCGCCGTACTTCGGATCCAGTTGCGGGAAGAAGCCTTCCGTTCCCATGCTCACCCATCCGGCCTCGCGGGTGCGGAACAGACGGTTGTTCATGATGATGCCGGGCCGCCTCGAGCGGACAAGGTCCATCAGCTCAAAAGCCCGCCAGGCCTCCTGCCCCTGGAAATCAATCGAGCTGTAGTCCCACCACATAATATCCACCGGGTAGTTCGAGGCCAGCTCGTCCACCTGCGCGAAGAGGAATTGCTGGTATTTCGAGTGATCCCGCTCGCCGTTCGGATAGGGGCGGCCTTTGAGCGGATGGGGAAGTTGCTGCGATTTTGCATACGCGTATTGATCGTGGTGCCAATCAATCACCGAATGATAAAACCCGACTCGCAGCTTCTCCGCGCGCGCAGCCTTCACGATTTCTTTGACCAGGTCCCGGTTCAGCACCGAACCCGCATCGTAATCGGATACCCTGGAATCATGCAGCGCAAAGCCTTCGTGGTGTTTCGTGGTGACCACCAGGTACCGGCAACCCGCCTGGCGGGCGAGCCGGGCCCACTCGCGCGCAAAATCCTCCCCGGGCTTGAACAGGGGAATGGCCGCCTTTGCGTAGGATTCCGTATCGGCTTTCACACGCTCTTGAGTCCATTCCATGCCCCCGCGCGTGCCCACGGGCTTGCCATCCCACGTGCCCGCAAGGCCCGAATAAAGGCCCCAGTGCACAAACATTCCAAACCTCGCTTCGCGCCACCACTTCATGCGCGCGTCTCGCTGTTGAGGCGTCTCCGCCGCCCGGGATTCCGCGGCGGTTGCAAAGGAAACCGTTCCACAGCAAACGAGCAGCATCAGCAGGATTTTTTTCATTGCATCGAGATTCGCCATTCAAACCAGCGAGTCAACCCAAAAGGCGGCGCCCACAAGGAGACCCGGGCGCGATGACAAGGATTGTCTGAATGCGCGCTCCGGTCCGCTATCACGCATACTCTCTCAGGCAGGTCTCAAACGGCCGGTGCTGCAGGCCGAAAAGAAGATCCGCGGGCGCGGCATCGCCGATGCTGCCCTCCTCGAGCATGATGATCTGCCCGCGATTCAGCGGGGGCGGAACTCCGGTAATCCTGCCAAGCACAAATTCCAAAACGACAGCCTGCGCCCAGGCCATCCAAAGCGGCAGGCGCACGATGGTTCTCTTCTTCCCGGCCGCTTTCATGACGGCTCGCAGAATCTCAGGCATTGTGAACTGCTCCGGGCCGCACAGGTCGAACACTTTCCCCGCGCTTTCGGGCGCGGTGAGAGCCTTCACAAATGCCTCGGCAACCTGCGTGACGTGAACAGGCGCAAACTTCGCCGTTCCTTTCCCAATCACCGGCAGCACGGGGGAAAAATTCAGCATCCGCCGAAACATGTTCACGAAATGATCTTCAGGGCCGTAAATGAGCGAAGGCCGGAAAATGGTCCAGGCCGCCCCACGCTGCAGCACCCGCTCCTCCGCCGCCCATTTCGAGCGATGATACTCCGACACCGCGTTCGGACGGGTGCCCAGCGCGCTCATGTGGACGACCCGGCGCACGCCGGCGCGCTTCATGGCCTCAAGAACGTTTTCGGTGGCCTTTACGTGAAGGTCCCTGAACGTGACCCGGCGCGACTCGCTGATGATACCGACCAGGTGGATGACAGCATCCACGCCCTGCATCGCCGTCACAAGAGAGTCGGCATCGAGCACATTGCCCACACGCCAGGACACGCTTGCGCCGCTCCTGGAATCGGCGGCGCGGGCGGTCTGCGGGGCGGGGTTTCTGCGAAGCGCAATGACCTCGTGCGGAGAAGAGAGCAACCGCTCGAGAACGGCATGTCCAACGAACCCCGTTGCGCCCGTGACCAGAACCTTCATGACGAAAAAAAGGCGCCCTTTCGGGCGCCTTGAAATACTTATTTAACCGCTGATCACTGAGGGAGAAGAACAACGTTCTGGTAGGTGTCACCAGTGTTCTTCAAACCTTCACGCAGACGGGCGCTGGTCCACTGCTGGACGGAACCGTCGGAGAGCAGGATGTTGCCGTTCTGCTGGTGGATTTCTTTGCCCCAGCTGATGACGTTGTTGTTCGTGCCGAGGGTCCTCAGGCCGGCATAGAGGGGGGGCGCGCCATCAAGACGGGTAGAGAGGTTGCGATCACCGCCCAGAATCATCTGGGGTTGACCTTCCTGGACGTTCAAGCCAGCGAAGTAGGAGATGTTGGTGTAGCCCAAACCGCCTGCAACCAGGCTGAAGTTCGTGTGCGCGGTCCGGTTGTCGGACGGGCAGGCCAGGATCTTCGGCGTGCTCAACTCATTGGACAGGGCGCCGTAGATAATCGCCACTTCCTGAACCGTATTCCAGGTCGTGTCCGTGCCGCCGATGAAGTCTCTCGGACCCATCTGTTGCGGATAACGGTCATCGTTATCAATAGCAAAGGTCTTGTACGACAGACCAATCTGCTTGAGTTGGTTTGTGCAGTTGATGCGTTGTGCGCGTGCTTTGGCGCGAGCCAGGGCAGGCAGCAACATCGCAGCCAGAATGGCGATAATGGCGATCACGACCAACAGCTCGATGAGCGTGAATGCCCCGATTTTTTTCCGTAGGTTTTTCATAATTTTGCTGGTTTCTATGTTTATTTCTCGTTGGCAACCGGGGTTTCGTCCAGCCGCCTTACTCTGTCTGGCATACACCTTAGCAAAGCATATGCCAAATTGTAAATACTTGATCCACAACATATTGAAATAACTGACCCTATCCTCATCGCGGGCTTTTCGCGCATTAAGCGCGATTTTCACGCCTAGGACATTCCTAGCCATCGCCCAATTTGCAACGTCAGCCATGCCATCACCCACGCCAGCACTGCAAGGTAAAACCACTGGAATACCGGCCAGCGCCATGTATTGGTTTCCCGCTTCACGACGGCAATCGTGCTAACGCATTGCAGCGCAAATACATAAAAAACCATCAGCGATAAACCCGTCAGGATCGTGTAAACCGGCGTGCCATCCGGCCTTTTTTGAGAGCGGAGAGTTTGGAGCAGGCTCGTGGCGTTCGAATCCTCGCTTTCCGCCTGACCCACGTTATAGACGGTGGACATGGTGCTGACGAAGACCTCGCGGGCGGCGAAAGAGGCTACGATCCCGATGCCGATTTTCCAATCGAATCCCAGGGGCGCAATGACCGGCTCAATCCACCTGCCAAAACGGCCGGCAAAACTGTTGCGCAGTTGCTCGCCAGTCCTGGCGGTCTCGATCGCCTCGAGTTCGATGGTTGCAGGATGGTTGGGCGCTGCCGGGCTTTCCGATTCCATTGGCTTGCCCGATGGAATGACTGCCGGGGCCGAGCGGCTCAAGATTTCCGCCTTTTGAGCATCGAACTTTTGCATCATGCCGGCATCGCGCGGGTAGGTGGCCAGGAACCAGAGAATGATGTTCGCCCCAAGGATGACGGTGCCCGCCTGTTTAAGGAATACCTTCGATCGGTCCCACATGTGGCGCGCAACGGTCTTGAAAAGCGGGCGTTTATAGGGCGGGAGTTCGAGGATCAAGAGCGGCGCATCGCTCTTGAGCAACGTTTTCTTGAATACCCAGGCCATCGCCAGCGCGGCGACCACTCCCAGCAGGTACATGCCCAGCATCGTAACCCCCTGGAGCTTCAGGAAACCCAACACCCGCTGATCCGGAATGCACGCAGCGATCAGCAGCGTATAGACCGGCATCCGGGCCGAGCAGCTCATCAGCGGACACACCAGGATGGTCACCAGCCGGTCTTTCGGGCTCTCAATGGTGCGCGTGGCCATGATGCCGGGAATGGCGCACGCGAACGAACTGAGCATCGGAATGAAACTCTTGCCGTGCAGTCCCACCTTGGACATCAGCCGGTCCATGAGGAAGGCGGCGCGAGCCATGTAGCCGGTGTCCTCGAGGAAGCCGATAAACAGGAACAGCAGCAGTATTTGCGGCAGAAACACCACCACAGCGCCCACACCCGCAATGACGCCATCCACAAGCAGGCTGTTGAAATCTCCCGGCGGAACGAAACGGTCCACAATGGATCCGAGAAAATCCACCCCGGTCTGCAGCGCCGCCATGGGCCACTGGGCGAAAGTAAAAATGCTCTGGAACATGAGCGCCATGAGCGCCAGAAAGATGGCGGTGCCCCAGATTTTGTGCGTGAGCACGCGGTCAATGCGGTCGCTGAAGGTGGCACCCTGCTGCACGGTTTCTGTGGTCACCCGCTGCTGGATTCGGGCGATGGATTGATAGCGCGCTTCAATCGGCGCAGCACGCCAATCCACCCCCAACCCATCGAGGCGCTGCCGCGCTGCGGCAACCGCGCCAGGCAGGCTCGCGGGGTAAACCCGCGCGCCGGATTCCAGCGCTTTTTCATTGCTCAGGATCAGCACCGCTTCGGCATGGGCCTGGCCCGGCCCCACCGATTGGGCGTCCCGCAGCGCTGTTGCGATTCCCGCCACCTCCCTCTCGAACGCTTCCGGATAATCGCAAAAAGTTCTCCCGCCACCGGTGACCGGCGGTTTTTGCAGGAGTTCAACGACTTTTGTCCGCAACTCGCGAATGCCTTTGCCCGAGCTCGCAACCACAGGGATCACCGGCGCATCAAGCTGGCTGGAGAGTTCCGCAGTATCAATCACGTGCCCGTTGGCCTCGGCAACATCCATCATGTTCAGCGCGATGACGGTTGGATAGCCGAGTTCCAGCACCTGGGTGACGTAGTAGAGGTTGCGCTGGAGATTCGAGGCGTCCACCACGAGCACAATGACCCCCGGAGCGGGCAGCTCAGGCAGGCGGTTCAACAGAACATCCCGCGAAACCTGTTCATCCATCGATTGCGGGCTGAGACTGTAAGTGCCGGGGAGATCCAGAACGCGCGCTTCCACTCCCGGCGGGGCGCCGATGAGCGGACCCTCCTTGCGCTCCACCGTAACTCCCGCGTAATTGCCCACCTTCGCCCGAAGACCGGTCAGGGCGTTGAACACTGTGGTCTTGCCGCAGTTCGGATTTCCCGTGAGGACCACGTACCTGTGCGCCGTGTTTTTGCCTGTGCGGGATCCAAGGCTTATCATGGGCACAAACTGGTTGCTTCTAAGTGCCCGGACGCACAAGGATGTGATCCGCCTCGTGCTTGCGGATGGTCAGGTTATATCCCCTGAGCTTGATCTCGACCGGATCGCCCAGCGGCGCGAATCGCACCAGTTCGATCGGGGTGCCGATAACCAAACCAAGTTCCATCAGCCTGGGACGGCTCTCGGGCGGAAGTTGTATCTCAGCAACAACCGCAGCCGAGCCGGCCCTGAGCGAGGTCAGTGGCTGGGCGGGTTCGGACATGACTAGCGTTTGACCGGCGCTACGTGTTCAACGAAAATGGCCTCGGCCAACTTGTGGCTGATCCCCAGCCTGGCGTTGCACACCTGGCAAATATAATTCGAGTCCCGGGTCAGAAGCTTGATGCGCTGTTTTTCGCACATGCCCATCTCCCGAAGCCGGGCTCTCAGATCCGGCGAGGTCAGCAATTCCTTGATGCAAACCGTCGAGCCTGCCTTCACTTTGCTAAGCGGGCAAACTCCGGGCTGGCCGCATTGGCCTTCAAGGAAGGTGATTCTGGCCGGTTCTTGTTTCACCGTGCGCAAGATTAGTTCAGCTTCGGATGCCGCGCAAGATATTACTGGGTGAACACCGCTTTTCCAGCCGCCTCTCAACGCGCCAAAAGCCGTCAAATCCGAATTGCAGGATGGACAAGTCCTTCGTGTGACCGCAGTATAGTGGCGGATTCGAAAACGCTCACGAGCCTTGAACATGAACAGCTTAAATATGCTCTCACGCCGGGATTTTGTTAAAACAACCGCAACGGCGATTGCCGCCGCTGCCACGATGCCCGCACTGGCCGCCCCGAAAAGGGCGCGCTGGCCGGTCGGGTGCCGAGACGTGTTGTTGAAGTATGGCGGTGGGGCCACTCCCTGGGAATCCATGAAAAACCTCGGGGCGGATGCCATCGAGGTGCAAGTGCTCATGGACATGAGCTGTCCTCAGATTTCCGGCGCGAAGGGCTACACGCTAGCCTCCGAACAGGGCGTGGCGGCGTTGAAGGCAGATCTCGAGGCGTCCGGATGCCAGATATCCGCGTTCATGATGGCGAACCGGCTGGACGAACAACTCGATCAGGAAATGGAGTGGACCGCCCGGGTGGTGAAAGCCGCAGCGAGTTTGGGCGTGAACGTCATTCGGATTGATGTTGTGCCCCGGAAGCTTTCCGAGGCCGAGTTTCTGCCCTTTGCCATCGAGGCGTGCAGCCGGATGTGCCGGGCCGCCGAGGGCACACCCGTGCGCTTCGGAATCGAGAACCACGGCAAGATCACGAATGACCCGGTTTTTCTGCGCAAACTTTTCAAAGGCGTGGGGTCGCCGAAGCTGGGCCTGACGCTGGACATTGCGAACTTTTACTGGTGGGGCCACCCGGAGAAAGACCTCTACGCCATTTACCAGGAATTCGCCGGACGCGCTTTTCACACGCATTTCAAGAGCATTCGCTACCCCGCCGAGATGCGGAACGTGAAGCGTGCGATGGGCTGGGAGTACTCAAAACACTCCGCGCCCATTGACGAGGGCGACATTGATGTGAAACGGGTCATTCGGATATTGCGCAAAGCCCGCTACGCGGGAGATCTCTGCGTCGAAGATGAGTCCATCGGCAAACAGCCGAAGGAAAAGCAGGCGGAAGTCGTTAAACGGCAGCTACAGTACCTGCGGAACATGCTGTAGGCGGATGCCCGTCACATGTCATCCATGTAGATGCGCCGGTTTTTCCAGAGGTAAATGGCGCCCGAGATGAAGGTGAGCGCGACGGCGAGGTAAAGGGCCGCCTGGGTAAAGTATTCCGACCACGGCCTGCCCGCTATTGTGATGCCGAAGATTTTGCCCACGACACCCCAGTCGCGATAGCTCGCCGTAACCAGCAGGGCAATGATCGCCACGATTTGCGAGACGGTCTTGTGCTTGCCGTATCGCTCCGCGGCCAGAACCACGCTTTTGGATGCGGCCAGCATTCGCAGTCCCGTGATGGCCAGCTCGCGCGCCACCACCACCACCACCATCCATGCCGAGACCCACTGGTTCCCAACGAAGGCGATGAACGCCGAGCAAACAAGGATCTTGTCCGCAAGCGGGTCCATCAGGATGCCAAAGTTCGTGATCAGTTTGTAGCGCCGCGCGATCTTTCCATCCAGGAGGTCCGTGATGCCGCCGGCTGCAAACAGAACAAGCGCGACTGTCTCGTGGTAGCGCATCTCCGAGAACATGACCAGGAGGAAAAAAAACGTGAGGACCAGCCGCGAAATCGTGAGTTTATTCGGCAGGTTCATGATGTGGACTTTTTCTCGGACATATGCTGGCTATTTCTTACCCTTGATCCAGACCGCTGCCAATGTGGAATTTGCCTGACCGGCAGTTATGGCGAGGTTCGCCCGGTCACAGAAGCGTTGCAGGCGGGCTCATTGGCGGGTCGGGCGAATCGATCCCGGCGGCGCAGGCCGGCCATGGGAGCGGACGATGAACTGCTCGATCCTTGTGCCTTCGGTGGCGCCTCGCACATCCAGTTGATGTGTGCCGGCAGGCAGCGAGAAAACGCAGTAATCGCGGTAGCTCCTGGCGTTCTTTTTCGAGCCCACCGGCTGCCTTCGGATGGTGTCGGAAGGTTCGAACTGCCAGAGAAAGCTCGAGGGCTGTGCCCGCGCTCCGAGGGAGATTTTGAGGGTGGTGGATTTTCCGGGCTTGCCCGAGAGAGCGGCCCAGATCAGGTAATCCCCCGCGTTTGTAATGCTGAACGTGTACACTGCCCTGCCCCCGGTTTCGATGGATGTGTCCCTGGCCTGAACCACGGTCTTGCCATCAATCTCGAAGGGATAAGTGATCGCGCCCGAGGTGGCGGGAATAGACACTTCGTCAGCCCGGCAGGCAAGCGCGCCAAGCAGCATTCCGATCGCCAATATACGGCCGATCTTCATAGGGCAAGGTAAGAATAGCCCGCAGACGCGGTTGGTCAAGACTTCCGGGCAGGAAGATTCCGGTCGGCGAAATCGAGATACTGGTCCCAATCAAAATCGCGAATGTCATGCCCGCCGGTGCGGATGTGATAACCCACCGCCTTGCCGACGGATTTGTTCACCGGCGGCATTTCCTCTGAGGGCAGACCTCGCAGGCCGAAGAGCCGATACACCGGCCCGGCATGTTTGGCGGCCAGAAATTCGCCTTTGGGATCCGCCCAGCGATCTTCCTCCGCGCTGGCGACATAAACGCGGCGCGGCGCCGAAAGGGCAATGAGCATGTGAGCATCCACGGGCAGCGCGGCCTCATTCGCATTGTATTTCTTGTAATTGCCGCAGAACCAGTGCGGAAAGCTGGTGTTGATGCGCTGGGTGGTCTCGCCGTAGAGCCTTCGCGCCAGCGCGGCGCCGCCCTCGCCCGAGTTGTTCGAAATAACCACGCCGAACCGCTCGTCCTGCGCGCCCGCCCAAAGCGCCGTCTTGCCCAACCGCGAGTGCCCCACCACAGCCACGCGCCTCGGGTCAATTTGCGGGTCCGTCTGCAAATAGTCCACCGCGCGGCTCAGTCCCCACGCCCAGGCGCTAATGGCGCCCCAGGCATCCGGGCTGAACGCGGTCGCGGCTCCTTGTGAGGCAACGGCGCCGCGAATGCCGTTGGTCCATCCACCGTCATAATCCGGCTCGATGTCCCCATAATACGCGGTTGCCAGCGCATAACCGCGATCAATGATTTTCTCAATGGGCCATCTTGATGTCTGGAGTCCGCGCGATTCTTCGTTGGCAACGCCGTTCTTGCCGAATTGGGATCGGACATACGACTTCGTAACATGCACCGCCGGGTCTTTGGTGACTGTGTGGTTTCCGCCGAAGTTCAGCCCTATGAAGGCGGGAGCGGGGCGCTTGAGACCGTTCGGTATATAGAGAAGCAAGTCCAGTTTCGGCCCGCCGTTGGTTGCGAGCAGCCAGATGGTTACTTGTTTGCGCGTGGCCTTGCCATCCAGAGCGCGGGAATCGCTCTCGGTGACTTCGAACGTTGGCTTTGGCAGACCTGCAGGCGCCCGGCCGAAAACTTCGCAGCGGAACAGATCCAGGATCTCGGCGCGGCGCCTCACCCAGTCCTTCCTTTTCTTCACTAAACTGCCATCGGAAAACTTCAACGGGTCGGGCAGGGTGTATTCGCCTGTTTTTGACTCGTCGTAATTTGCCTGTGGAGCCGCCGCACACGAGTCTTGAAGGAAAGCCGGCAGAGCCTGGCACAGGAAGAGGAACAGAACGAGGGGATGTAACCGTTTCATGCCAGAGTGCATAATTGGCTTCGCCGCAAAAGTCCAATAATTATGAAGCGGGCGCCCAACTCGTTTTCCATCGGCATCCCCGGGAAAGGTGGGAGCGTGTGAACGCGTGTCCGGCCCGGATCGCAACGCAGCCACGGGTTCTGTTGGCGGTTGGAATGCGTTCCTGTTAATCTCACACCGCCAATTCCAGTGAATGATGCACAGAACAAAAGCGTAGCTGCAGGTCATAACGACCCGAGTTGTGGGAGCGATCCATCCGCAGCGGCAAACGGCCGCTCAAAGCCGTGGAAGCGTTTTGCCCGGATGGCTCTCGTGTTCGTTGCGGCAAACACGGTGTTGCTGGCGGGGTACCGCTGGGGATTCGTGGCCGGGCTCGAATCGGGGTCCGCCACCGCCGGTGAATGGATGCGGCTGTTCCTGTATGGCGCCCGGATTGACCTGGCTCTCCTGGCGCTTGAATTGGCTGCGATCGTTCTGCTGGCGCTGGTGGTTCGCGCGCGCGCGGTTTTTGCGGTCATGGCGGCGCTCACGTATCTACACTGCGTCATTGCAGCCTCGAACTACTTTTTCTTCCGCGAGCGGAATTTGCCATTGGGGGAGAAGCTGTTTGCCTACCTCTTCGCGCCGCTGGATCTGCTGGTTTATGGCGGGGGTTTCCTGGTTTCAAATCCGTGGGTTGCCATTCCGCTGGTGATTGTGACGTCCGGCTATTGCTTCGGGGTGCGCCGGTTTGCCCGGCGTCTGCCCGCGACGGGTTTTGGCCTGCCTCGAACCTGGATGGGGCGCGGGATTGTGCTGGCTGCGGTGATGGCGCTGGCCGCCCTCTCGCTGGACGCTTACGCGGAAAAGCGCAAGGGCAACAACGCCGGGTTCAAATTCCGAATCGTGAACCCAAGGTACTACCAGCGGTTTGACCGTTACACGTTGAACCAGGCTGCGGGCAGCCCGTTGTTCGATCTGCTCCGGGTCTATGCGCCGGCGTATCTCAGGCCTTCGTACCGGGACCGTGTGGACCCCGCCGCCGCGCTGGAATGCTGTCGTCAGGAAACGAACGCGACCAATGGCCCCGCCGCAGCTCCGTTGCTGCAATCTATCAAAGGCCTGGCCCGGTATGCGCCCCTGGGTATTCGAAACGTGGTCATCATCCAGGTGGAAGGCTTGTCGCAGAGCGTGCTGGCCCGTCGCGCGGAGGGCCGGCCGGTGATGAAGTTCCTCAATCAGCTCGCTGCCGATGGCATCTACTGCCCGAACATCGTGCAGGGATTCAACGCGACCGCCGGAGGCGTGTTCACCACCGCAACCGGTTTCCCGAAAGGTTCGTTCCAGGAGAAAGCGCGCCGGTTCACTTCCTATGAAATGAACGCAAGATACGGCACCCTCCCGCGCATACTCGGCAAAAAGGATTACGAGCATATTTTCGCGTCCGGCTTCCGGGAGAGTTACCAGGAATACGTATCCTTCATGAGCAACCAGGGGTTCACGAGCTATGGTTATCCGGATATTGGCCGCCGGCTTGAGAGCCGTGGCAAGCGCAACGCGGCGGACGATTTCCAGGGCTACTTCGATCACTATTTCCTGGAGGAATGCGCAGAGATCCTTGGCGAAGTGAAAAAGCCCGCTTTCGTGATGCACCTGGTCACATTGACCAGCCATTCGCCGTGGACCGTTCCCCCGGGGTTCAGGTCCG
>CAYNZC010000069.1:0-24130 GCA_964401575.1 uncultured Verrucomicrobiota bacterium | reverse complement strand
CTGTTGGCGTGGCAGCTTCCCTGCTGACCACACAAGTATCACGAGCCGTCCCCTATGCCTCCCAAGTGGTGAGAACGGACACGACGGTCAATTGGATCCTGAACCAGGACGCGCAAGGCGTCACGATCATGACGAACGGCGTCGCGATGACGACCGCAGGCGCGACCACGCGTGGACCGCAGAGTTTCACACTGCCCACAGCAGACACCCCGTATTCAATCGTGGTGACAGGGTATGCGAATAAAGCTTGGACTCAGTATATACCAGACGATGGAAATAGCGCTCGCAATTTCTACTACCCGAACAGCGTAGCTATCAATAAGAACCCTCAGAGCCCAAACTTTGGGAAGATCTACATAGGTAACAATAATCGTGTGGCACCCGCCAATACGGTGGCGGGACGTATGACCAGAGACGGCATCTACGTGCTCCGGCCGGATGGTGAGGCTATTAGCGGCCCGCATACCGGCGGGCTGGCCAAGTACATGACGAACGATTTGAACAACTACTCCTTTCCATACAAGATAAATTGGAATCGTGACGACGATTGCATTTATGTGAGCAGCTTCTACGACGATACTGCTTACGGGTTCAATCTGGATCTTAGCGTCTGCACTCAACTCATCGATGCGTCGAACAAGACGAACACCACTGTCATAACAGCAACTACCACGAATGTTTACGCTCAATATGTAGAAAGCATCACGGCAACAGGCTCTAGAGCCAACAACAACCTTAGAATCTACACGACGGACAGTAGCTATAATGATGCAAACAACAGAGGAATTATCTCCTATTTCCTCGGGAGCAATCAGGCTGTGCCCACTGGGGAGAAAGGCCAGCAGGTGGTGGGTTCGAGCGTGGGAGGGGGCTTCTACACCTACTACCCTAATGACATTGATATGGATAGCACCGGCAAATTCTATGCATGCACAAAAAGATCAAATGCCGGGCAATTCCCACCAGTAAGCAAGTTCGACTTTAGTCAAACTTGGCCCATTACCACATCGTTGTGGGGTGCACCGACCAGTTACACGCACGCAAAGTCAGTTGGCGTCAATGAGGCTGGCGGCACCGTTGCTGTTGGTCGCGAAATGGACGGGACACCTCCGGCCAGCAGCGGCCTCGTTTATTTCTATGACATTAATACCGGGGCTTACGTTGAACAACTTGATATTGGAAACCAATCCCGCGACATCGCGTTCGATGCCGCTGGGAACATGGTGAGCGTCGACAATTCCACGGAATACGCGAGGTTCTGGTCCCCGGGCGGCAACACGACAGCCATTACCACATCGGATGGCACGTTCCAGCTTCTCCAGACCGACACGCTGAGCGTTACGGCGACGGATGCTTCTGCCTCCGAGACCAGCCCGGATACGGCCACATTCACCGTCACACGCAGTGGCGGCCCCAACGGCAACCTGACGGTCAGCTATAGCCTGACAGGCACCGCCGTGAGCAACGTGGACTACACCATCTCTCCGGCGAGTCCGTTCGTATTCCCCGAGGGCCAAACCTCGATTGATATCACCGTGACCCCTAACGATGATGCCGAACGCGAGCCAAGCGAGACGGTCATTCTGACCCTCGCCGCCGGTGGCAACAACTATACCCTGGGCACGCCGGCAGCCGCAACAGCGACGATTGCGGACAACGACGTGAGCATGCTGTTCTGGGATACGGATGGCAGCGTGTATGGCCCCGGTGGCGGCGGCAGCCCGAGCGGCAACTGGACGGACGCCAACTGGAGCACCAATCCGGATGGCACTGTGGCAACCGGATCGTACAGTGACTGGGCCTTCCCGGTCTTTGCGGCCGGCATTGATCCTCTTGGCGCCTACACTGTGACGGTTACCGGCACCCAGTATGTTGATGGCGGCAGTTTCGAAGAAGGCAGCATCACGCTGGACGGCGGCACGCTGGTTCTCACGAACTACGATGCGATGAAGATCGCCTCGGGTGTGGCAGTGATCATCAATTCCACACTGGCCGGCTCGAGTGGTTTGACGGTGGATAACGAAGGCACGCTGGAGATCGGTGGCGCAAATATCTACACCGGCACGACCACCTTCCGCACCGGCTATGTCAAAGCAGCGACAAGCGGCGTCATTCCCGACAACTCGACGGTCGCTGTCCGGGCCGGTGCAACGTTCGACCTGTCTTATCTCGGCTCGGGAGCCAATGAAACGGTTGGCGGCCTGGCTGGCGACTCGGGCACGTTCGTCAAGCTTTACCCTGACATCCGACTCACCGTCGGCGCAAACAACGCAAACACCACCTTCAGCGGCAGCACAGGCGCTGAAATCACGAGCGACACCGATCCGAACTACACAGCCGGTGGAGGCACCGTCGTGAAAATCGGGACCGGCGCTCTCAGCCTTGGAGGCACGGTTGCAGATGAACTCTTCATCTCCAACGGCATTGTGTCCATCAACGATTCCGCAAGGCTGGCCGGGACAACCAAACCGATCGTTGTGGACGGCGGCATTCTCCGGAGCACATCGGCGGGAATCGGTGTGGCGATGCTGCCCAGCACAAGGCCGCTGACGATTGGCGCGGCCGGCGGCACATTGCGACTGAACGATGCCAGTGCCATTCTGTTCCAGACCGCCTCAATCGGCGGATCAGGTGTGCTGACAAAAGACGGCCCTGGAGAGATTCGCACTTATACAGTTGCACATACCTTCCCCAAACTGATTGTTAAGCAAGGCATGTGGACTGGCGGACAAGCCACCTCGCTGGCGCTGGCAGAGAGTTTCGGCGCGATACCGGCCTCACCTCTGGCAGATGCGATCACGATTGATGGCGGTGCGATCCGAAAAGCTGGTGGTGCAAACCTGTTCCTCGATCCGAAACAGGGCATCACGCTGGGCGCAGCCGGCGGAACAATCCGGGCTTACGGCGGCAATGTCGGCTCGGGAACCTTCGGTATCCCGGGCGTGATCTCGGGCACCGGTGCTCTGACGGTGAACGCATCCGGCGATTCGGCCTACGGTCCGATCATCGTGCTTGCGGGCAACAACACTTACTCGGGCGGCACAACCATGAGCGTTGGCAGTTGCTATGTGACCAATAATGGCACAGGTAGCGGCACAGGCTCAGGTGCGGTGGCTGTGAGCGGCGGAACGTTCGGTGGCGACGGCGCCCTTAGCGGACCGTTGAATCTTAGTGGCGGCACTTTGGCCCCTGGATACAGCTTCAATGTCGGCCCGTTGCCTGTGACGGCAGTCACCAAGGCTATCGGCAAGCTCACGCTGGCCAACGGCCTCAACATGACCGGCGGCACCTTCTCGTGGCAGTTGGGCGCGCTTAGCACGGCCAACCCCGGCGCGGACTTCGACCAACTGGCCGTGACCGGCGGCAACATCAGCGTCACAGCGGGCACGCTTGCCATCGCCTTCACAGGCACGGCAACCGCTCCTGTGGACACTGAGCCCTTCTGGCAAACGGCGAAGCAGTGGAAGATCATCAGCCTCGCTGGTGGCGGCTCCGCCACGGCTGGCTTTGCGGCCATCACAGGAACCAACGGCATCACCGCCGGCGCCTTCACCACAACGACGGATGCCACGGGTGTGAACCTGGTCTGGACTCCTGCGGCTGTGACGCCCGAGCCTGTGACGGGCATGACGGTGGCCAGCGTTGCTGGCGGCGACATCACGATCAACTACACGGGCGGCGCGGGCACACGGCTCGTTCTGCTTCGCACGTTTGACCTGACGGTGCCGATCAGCTCGTGGGAGCGGGTAAAGACCAACGCCCCCGGCACCGGCTCGTTCGTTATGCCGGTCGGCACGGATCCGAAGGCGTTCTACGTCATCAAGAGCGAATAGGCTCAAGAGTTGAGTTTGAATCATAAGGCCGGGTCTTCGGACCCGGCCTTTTTCATGACTCCGGTGAAGGTCGTTGCTTGATCCGGGCAGGCGCCAGGTATTCATCACCCGTTTCAGATGTTTTTGCATTCCTTTTTACGTGACATTTTCAGCGCTTTTCTGTTAACTATCATCCCATGGTTAAAGCTGTATTGCCTCAAGGGATTGCTTTCAGCCTCCTTCTTTATTCTCTCGATTTAAATGGCGGATGCCTTGTCGGCTGGGGGTCGCCTCCGGGAGCCCAGGTTCCGCCAGAGCTCGAAAATGGGCTGGCGATCGCCACCGCGCATGATCAGGGCTTTGTGCTGTTGAAGGACGGCACCGTGTCCGGCTGGGGCATTCAGAGCTACTATTTCACCGTGCCGGAGAGCGCCACCAACGCGGTCGCCCTGGCTGCGGGCCCCTCGGGCGCGATCATCGCGCGGGCGGATGGGTCCGTCGTTGCCTGGGGGCAGCATGCCATCTTCCGCCAGGCGCCGGAGTCCGCCACGAATATCGTCAGGGTGGCGGCCGGAGAAAAATTCGCGGCCGGGTTGCGATCGGACGGAACGGTTTTAACCTGGGGCGAATGGTATGTGGACGGTGCTTACACCGCGCCCGTGCTGCCGGGCGATCTCACGGATGTGATGGAGTTGAGCGCCGGCAATGATCACTTGATGTGCCTGATGTCCAACGGCACGGTTCGATGCTTCGGCGCGAATGGCTGGGCGCAATCGGACGTCCCGCAGGATCTTGCGTCCGTCAAAGCCATCTCGGCTTGCGGTCACAACTCGCTCGCCCTTCAAGCCGACGGCAAGGTTATCGGCTGGGGAAAAAGCTGGTCGCCCGCCGAGCCTCTCTGGACGGCGGTCCGATCCATCGGGGCGGGGGTGGAACACGCGGTGGCAATCCTGAGCAACGGCATGGTCTCCTGCCGGGGCGCCTATGTGGGCGGCAGCCTGCCTGTGCCTCCATCGGACCTCACGAATGCGGTTGCGGTCGCGGGTGGAAGCACATTCACGATCGCCCTTGTCCAGAGCTGCCCCGCCCCGGTAGTCCCGGCGCCGGTGGCTGTGCCGGGAACAAACGTCTGCGCCGGCACGGCGGTGAGTCTCAGCGTTTCCGCCTCGGGCGGCAGTGAACCTTGCACTTTCCAATGGTGGCGCAACGGAGCGGTTATTGAGGGCGCAACCACCAGCGCCTGGATGGTGGCGGACCCCGTCACCGGCGACTCGTATCACTGCGAGGTTGCTTCGGCGTGCGGCGCAATGAATGCGAGCCCGGCCGTCATCCTGACAGTGACGCCTCCGGCCGCAGCGCCCGATTACCATGTGGCCCGGCTGGCCGGAATCACCGGCACATTGCGCGTGGTGGATGAAACAGCCACAGCGGCCGGGTTGGCTGTGACCGGTGTGAGTGGCGGGACTGATCAAACGTCCATTTGGTTCGACGGGCCGAATGTGCTCTTCTCCTCGACCGCCACAAACGCCCTTGTCGCGATGAGCTACACTGTGGGCACGGGGGCCTGCATGGCCACCGGCGCCATCGATGTGTTTTTTGTTTCGCCCGGCGGCATTGCCCGCACCGTGGACAAAACCGCGGAGGGTCTTGTCATCGAATTCGCGGGCGAGCCGGGCGCGGTTTACGAGCTTCAAAAAGCCTCCACCGCCGAATTTACCACCCACGACCAGGTGCGCACCATCATGATGCCCGAGGACGGAATTTACCGTGTCGTCATCGAGGAACTTTCCGGCGCAGCCGCCTTCTACCGGCTGGCAAGGTAACCTCCCGGCGCATTCCTGTGTCCATAGAATCCCGTTGAGCGGAGGCGGGTCCGCAGCTAGGGTACAGCCATGAATGTGTTTGTGACCGGGGGAGCCGGTTATATTGGGTCTGTCTGCACGGAAGAACTGTTGAACGCGGGTCACCATGTGACCGTTTATGACAATCTGAGCGAGGGGCACAGGTCGGCGGTGGATTCCCGTGCAGCGTTTATCCACGGCAGGCCTGAGGAACCGGGAGACATTCTTAACGCCGTCCGGCAGGCGCGTCCGGAAGCGATCCTGCATTTTGCCGCCAATGCGCTTGTGGGGGAGTCCATGCAAAACCCGGGGAAATACTTTCACAATAACGTGTGCAACGGCCTCAAGCTCCTGGATGCCGCAGTCGCGGCTGGCGTGAGGAAGTTCGTCTTCAGCTCGACTTGCGCCACTTACGGCCCGCCCGAGCGGGTGCCGATGACCGAGGACCTGCCGCAGCGCCCGATCAATCCCTACGGCGAATCCAAGCTGATGTTCGAGAAGATGCTGAAGTGGTATCATGAACTGCACGGGTTGAGCTTTGTCGCCTTTCGCTATTTCAATGCAGCCGGCGCCTCGGAACGGTTCGGCGAGCATCACAAAACCGAGACGCACCTGATTCCCAACGTTCTGCGCGTGCCCCTCGGCCAAAAGGATCACTGCGAGATTTACGGCGCCGATTACCCGACTCCGGATGGAACGTGCATCAGGGATTACATTCACATTGTGGATCTCGCCCAGGCGCACATCCTCGCCCTCGAACCGGGAAAACAGGGGTTCTACAATCTCGGGAACGGGGATGGCTATTCGGTCCGGCAGGTGATCGAGATGTGCGAGAAGGTCACGGGCAAAAAGATTCCGGCGATCGAAAAGCCGCGCCGTCCCGGCGATCCACCGAAGCTGGTAGCTTCGGCGCGCCGGGCGATTGAAGAACTGGGCTGGAAACCCAGGTATCCCCGGCTCGAGGACATTGTGACCACCGCGTGGCGCTGGCATCAAAAGCATCCGGAAGGCTACGCGGACTGAGTCCCGTGATCCCGGATTCGGGGGGCGAGTGCGGTTTGGGCGTTTTGCGCGGATGGATGCGGGTCCCGAAATCGGACCCGCGAACAGAACAGTGTTTTAGAGAGTCGTTGTGAGAAACGATCCTGAGTTGCACGCAGAAAGGTTCCGGTCTGCCGTTGCAGGCGCGAGCTGGTTCTGGCCTGTTGTCGTCTGGATGCTGATTGTTGGCCCTTTGGTCCTCAGCAGCGGCTTCAGCTACCTGCTGTTCCACACTTTGGCGGAGATGTTCTCGGTTGTGATCGGGTGCGGCATTTTTGTGATCGCGTGGAATGCGCGCCGGCTGCTCCAAAACAACTACCTGCTGTTCCTGGGAATCGCTTTTCTTTCCATAGCGGCGCTGGACCTGGCCCACACGCTTGTTTACAAGGGCATGGGAGTCATTCCCCAGTTGGGCACGGATCCGCCCACACAGCTTTGGATCGCGGCGCGCGCGACCCAGGCCGTCTCGCTCATGGTGGCGCCGCTGCTCCTGGGCCGGAGAGTTCGGGCCGGCTGGACGGCGCTTGGGTACGGCGTATTCACCACGCTGATCCTGCTGTCGGTTTTTACCTGGAAGATTTTTCCCTCGTGCCATGTGGAGGGGACCGGGCTGACGGCCTTCAAGCGCATTTCCGAGTATGTCATTTGCCTGGTGCTGGCTGTGGCGATGGTTTTGCTGTACCGCCGGAGGAGCCATTTCGACCCGCAGGTGTTGCGGCTCCTGTTGTGGTCCGCAGGCCTGACCATTGCTTCCGAGCTGGCGTTCACGTCCTATATTGACGTTTACGGTCCGTTCAACCTTGTGGGGCACATTCTCAAGATTGGCGCGTTCTTCCTGGTGTACAAGGCGCTGATCGAGACCGGCATTGCCAAGCCGCACTCGCTGCTGCTGCGGCAGCTTAGCCAGAGCGAGGAACGTTATCGCCTGCTCTTTGACACAAGTCCCGACGCCATCTTCTCGATGGACATCTCGGGCCGGTTTGTCATGGTGAACCCCGCGTGCGAAATTCTCTCGGGCTATTCGCGGCAGGAGCTGCTCGGGCGCACGGTGATGAGCCTGTGCGCGCCGGACCAGCGGAGCCGCACCATGGACGAGTTCAAACGCAACCTTCGGCAGCCCAAATACACCCAATTTGAAACGGCGTTAGTTCGGAAGGATGGTTCCCGCGCGGAGATCTGGCTGGTGGGCAAGCCGCTTTTTTCCGAAGGCAGGCTTGCGGCGTTTCACTGCACTGCCCGGGATATAGGGGATCGCAAGCGGTTCCAGGCCGAGCTGGAGACACTTGTGCGCGAGCGCACGAGCAAGCTGCGCGAATTAGTGGCCGAGCTCGAGCACTTCTCCTACACACTGACACACGATATGCGCGCGCCCCTGCGCGCCATGCACGGCTTTGGCAGTCTCCTCATGGAAAAGGCAGGAAATGTGCTCGACCCGGAATCCCGGGGATTCCTGCACAACATCATGAACGCCGCCCTGCGAATGGACCGGCTGATCACCGATGCCCTGCACTTCAGCCAGGCGTCCATGAAGGAACTGTCGCTGCATCCCGTTGATCCGAATCCGCTGCTCCAGGGCATCATTGAATCCTACCCCGGCATGCAGCCGCCCAAAGCCGATATCCAGGTCGCAGGGAATCTGCCCTGGGTTGTTGCCAATGAAGCCGGACTGACCCAGTGCTTCTCCAATCTCCTGGGCAACGCCATTAAATTCGTCGAGCCCGGCAAGATGCCAAAGGTGCGCATCCGGGCTGAAATCAGAGACGAAGCCGATGCCGGCCCGTTGCTTGCGGGTGAAGGGATCACCGCCGCTCCGGTTCCCGGCCAGCCATTGAAGAAAGCACCCGCGGGCCCGGTGGTGCGGATCTGGATCGAGGACAACGGGATTGGCATCCCGAGTTCCTTCCAGCACAGGGTGTTCGAGATGTTCCAAAGACTTTCCAAGACCTACGAAGGCACTGGCGTCGGGCTCGCCCTGGTCAGGAAGGTCGTCCACCGCATGAATGGACGTGTTGGCGTCGAGTCTGATGCCGGCAAGGGCAGCCGCTTCTGGCTCGAGTTCCCTTGCGCAAAGGAGGCCGCCCGGCCTCCCGCCCGGGCCCGCCATTAAAGCCGGAACACTTTCCTGGCATTTGCGCGAAAGATCTTCCGCCGGATGCCTTCATCCGGCGCAAGCTTTCTCACCGCCTGGATGATCCGCCATCCCAGGCACGCCGATCCGCTGCCGGCCTTGTCGTTGCAATCGCTGCCGTAGAGAAGTTTATCCTGGTGACGCCGCAGAAACTCGCGCGCGTGCTCCTCGTCCCGGGTCAATGAGTTCAAGCCTGATCCCGCGGACAAATCCCCGAACATGTTCGGGTAATCGGAAAGGTAGCGGTCGGTCAGGCCGCCGGGCTCGACGTTGGCTTTCGGGTACAGCACTGCCTGATTCTCGTGCTCTTTTCCGATGTTGGCCCACCATGTCTGCGCATGGCCGATAAAGATGGTCCGGGGATGCTTTGCGAGCATCGAGTGGAACCGCTCGAAACCGTAGTTGAATCTTCCGTGTTCCCAATGCATCAGGATTGGCACGTTGTAATCCGCCGCCATCCGGTAAAGCCGCTGCATTGCCGGCGAGTCGCACTCGACGGCAAATTTCTGTTCGGCAATGGCCACGCCGCCCAGTTTCAAATACTTCTCGATCTGGCGCTCCGCGTCCGTGGCATCCGGAACCTCGTTTGCGGCGAAGTAAAACAAGCGCGGGAATTTCCGGGCCATTTCGAAGCACGATTCATTTCCGCCTGCGGCAGCCTGGAGTCCGTTGGCCTCGCCGTGGTGAGTTGAGGCGGTCCGCATCGCCCGTCCGGATGGCAGCAGAATCGTGCGTGCCACGCCCATGTTCCGCTGGTGCGCGATGAGTTCCTCCTCGCTGCGTCCGCCGTATTTCGTGTGCTGGTGAATGTCAATGATCGAGTCGTCCCGTCCGGCGGAGAGCGCGGCGCAGCCGCCGGCGGCAATCGTGGCGGTGGCAGCCAGGGCGCCGGTGATGAAAGTGCGTCGTTGCATCAGGGTGTGTTTAGACGGACGGCTGCTTTTTCAGCAGGTTGTCCAGTTCGCGGTAGTTGACCTTGCCGGATCCCAGAATGGGCAGGTTATGGATGTGCCGGATCTCGCGCGGCACCGCCAGGTTGCTCAGGCCCTTCGAGCGAATGACCTCGCGCACCTGATCGAGCGTCAGCTTTGGCTCGTTGGTGGCCAGCACCAGCTTTTCGCCGCGGGACTCGTCCCGAATGGCCACGACTGCCAGCGCCAGGTGCAATCCGAACTGCGGAAACGCCCCGGCCAGCGCCTCCTCGATGGCGCCCAGGCTGACCATTTCGCCGCTGATTTTTGCGAATCGCTTGAGCCGGCCCAGAATATGCACAAAACCCTCGTCATCCACCCGGACCACATCGCCGGTGTCGTACCAGCCCCCGAGCTCCTTGAACTTTGCGTTCGGCTCGGGATTCAGGTAGCCCAGCATGACGTTGGGGCCGCGCACCAGCAGGCGGCCCCCTTCGGTCACGCCCTCGACCGGTTCAATCCGGTATTCCATTCCGGGAACCAGGCGCCCGGCGGAGCCGTATTTGGGTTCAATGGGAGTGTTGGCGCTGATCACCGGGCTGCACTCGGTGGCTCCGTAGCCTTCGTTGATGCGAACGCCAAACCGCCGCATCCAGAGGATGCATGTGGAATCCAGGAGTTTCTCGGCCCCGGCATAGACAAAACGAAGGGTGTGAAAATCATAAGGGTGCGCCTTGCGCGCGTAGCCGGCCAGAAAGGTGTTGGTGCCGAAAAACGCTGTGCAGCGCAGATCATACACCGCGGAGGGCACCACTTTGTAGTGCAGCGGCGAAAGATAAAGGAACGTGAACGCGCCGCGCGCCATCGGCATCAACAGGCCAACGGTCAGGCCAAAGCTGTGAAACAGCGGCAGGGCGTTGAAAATCCGGTCTGTCGAGTTGATGTCAATGATGGAGAGCATCTGCCGCACGTTTGCGAGCAGGTTCCGGTGCGAGAGCGCCACCGCCTTGGGCTCGCCCTCAGAACCGCTGGTGAAAAGAACCACGGCGGCGCCATCGTGCCGGCACTTGCCCGCCCCGTCCGGCAAGCAGGGCCGAAGCGCCTGCCGCAAGAATCCCAGGAACGCTCCGGCCTTCGAAATGTTCTTCCGCACATCCTCGAGGTAAATGATCTTCAGCCCCGCGGACTCGAGCGCGGCCACATTAATGGTGGCCTTCAGGACGAACTGCTTTGATGTGATCACTTCCCGGACCGCCGCGATTCGCGCGCAGGTGGCCATGACAGCCGGTCCCGCCGTGTAGTTGAGGATTGCCGGCACTTTTCCCGCGCTCCAAAGGCTTAACAGCGTTACCGGCATCGCGTTCGCATTTGGCAGCAGCACGGCCACCCGCTCGCCGGAAAGCAGCGAGTCCCACTGCGCGGACAGCAGCCTCGCGCCCGCCAGGTATTTGCGGTAGCTGAGTTTCTTGAGGGTGGCGTCCTGGAGCATCGTCATGCCGGGATTCTCTCGCGCCGCATGGAGAATCGCCTCGGGAACCGTGCGCGCCCCGAACTCCATTTCCGTCTCGAATTGTTGGAGCATCATGCGATCCCGCAACCACCGCGTTAGAAGCTTGCGTGCGCGGCTCGAGCTCACCTGCCCCACCTCCGGCGGTTGCTGCGCCTCGCTGAAGTGCGCCGTGAGTTTCGGGAAAAGCTTTTTTGGATCCGGGTTTCGCGAGAACGGCAGTCGCGATCCGCCGCGGATATAAGCGGTAATCACCCTGGGGCGCGTTCTGTGGACGAGGAATCCCGTGCCGTCGAACAGTTTCATCAGCGATCCGGTCCACGAAATTCGGCCCTCGGGGAACAGCACCAGCCGGCCTCCTTTTTGGAGGAATTCGGCCATGTGCTTCACCGCGTAGGCCGAGTTCATATCCACCGGGAAGGTGCGCGGGCTGTCCATGAGCTTCCGGTGCAGCCAGCTTGTATGCGCGACGGTCTTCGAGGTCACAAACCGCCAGTCGTCATTGAGACAAACGCCGATGATGGCCCAGTCCCACCATGAAACGTGGTTGGGCAGCAGCAGCACGGGGCCGGGCGTGGACAACACCTCCGTGTTGAAAGCCTCAAACCGGTAAAACAGGCGCAACAGCCATCGCAAAATGAATTTCATGCCGTATAACGTTCCGGGGCCAATCGGGAATCCCGGTCCAGGTAGCGCATCCCCATCAACCATAGAACAGCGGCCACCAGGAACATAAACCCGACGATTGTAAAAGCGGTGTTCATTCCCGCCCGATCGCTCACAATGCCGATAATGACCGGGGAAATAACATCACCGAGAGCGTGAATGACAAGTATATTCAGCGCAAAGGCTGCCGATCGCATCGCGGGGTGTGTCACGTTGGCGAGGATGGTGTTCGTCGGCCCGGTGTTGAAAAACAGGCAGAAACACGTCGCAAACAGCAGCGGCCATATCACCGGGAAGGGCGACCGCAGCGTGAGCAGCATGAAGGGAAAGCCCGCAAGCATCGCCACGCCGGACACCAGGAAGTAGGAGCCCGGAATTCGCGCCCGCAGTTTGTCGCCCAGCAGGCCGCCGGCCAGCGTGCCCAACAAGCCCGCCACACAAACAATGCCGCCGAAAATGACTTCGACGGGTCCTTCCGCGCCGGGGCGCGTCTTGAGGTAGTAGGGCATCCAGAAAGCGATGCCCCCGATTGCGAAGGTCATGGCCGTCATGCCCAGGGTGCAATACACGTAAGACGGGGTGCGAAGCAGCACCAGGTAATCTTTTGTCCGCGCCGCGCGGTGATTTTTTTCCTGGATATGGTCGGCCTGGCCGCGCGGAGGATCCTTTTGGCGGAAAGCCAGCAGCCCGAGGATGATGCCCGGCACTGTCAGGAGGTAAAAGGCCCAGCGCCAGCTTTCCGCGTGAATGCCGATGCGCGCCCCCCATTCGCTGATGGGTGAACGCGCCACGGCGCCGCCGATGACATATCCCAGCGCGCTGCCGACCGGAATGGCCATGTAAAAATAGGAAAGAATCCGGCCACGTTGCGCGGCCGGGTAATAGTCTGAGAGCAGCGCCGGGGCGACGGGGCCATAGGCCGCCTCGCCGATGCCGACGAAACAGCGGGTTGCCAAAAGCACAAAAAACGTGCCTGCCAGCCCGGAAGCTCCGCTGGCGAGACTCCACAAGATGACCGCGACTCCCACCAGCACCCAGCGCGAATGCTTTTCCGCAAGCTTGCCGAACACGGGGGCAAAAATCATGTAAGCCACCATGAACGCCATCGAGAGAACCCCGATCAATGCCAGCTCCGGCTTGAAGCCAAGGTTCATGCGGCACCAATCCTGCAGGGCCGACAGCATCCCGCCCCGCCCTGCGGCGCCTTCGGCGAACAGACTCTCCTTGATCAGATCCACGACAGCCGCAAGCACCTGCCGGTCAATGTAGTTAAACAGGTTGATGAACAGCAGGAGCGCCAGGGCCGAACGCGCGCCCGCGAAACCGGGTCGTTCAGTTGCAGCGGAAGGGCTCGGAGCGCCTTTCATAGGTCTTGCAGGAATATGGATTGAGCCGGGCAAAATGAACATCGGAATTTTCAGGCGCGGTGTTTCACCCGAGCCTTTTTCCGAAAATCCAATTTGCGGCGGACATCGTGATTACGCTGATGACCGCCATGGGATAGATATTGGGCAGGAGCGCCGCCAGGGGCGCGTCCTTGATGAATGTTCCTTTGACGACGACAATGAAATGCCGCAAGGGATTGAACCAATCGAGCGCCTGCAGCCATTGCGGCATGTTCTCGATCGGCGAGGGAAAGCCCGAGAGGAGGATTGCGGGCATCGCGAAACTGAACGCGGCCAGGAACGCCTGTTGCTGGGTGGAGCAGATCGAGGAAAGAAGCAGCCCAAGCCCGGAAAGGGAGAGGATGAACAGCAGCATGCAGCCATACAGGAGGGGAAGGGAACCCTGGAACGGGATTTTGTAAAACAGCACGCCCGCCGCCACGACGATTGTTCCCTGAACCGTGGCCACGATCAGCGCGGGGATCGTTTTGCCGACGATGATCATCCCGGGCGTGAGGGGCGAGACGAGCAATTGATCGAACGTGCCCTGCTCGCGCTCGCGGGCGACGGACAGCGCGGTGACCACCAGGGTTGAGATGGTGGTGAGAATGGCCACGAGGCTCGGAACAATGTGCCGGACAAAGTCGAGATTCGGGTTGAACCAGTGTCGAACCATGATCTCGGACACCGGAGCCCGGCCCCGGCTTGCGGCCCGCTCCTCCTCGAGCGCGAGCAGAATCCGGCGCACATATCCCAGCGCAATCTGGCCGGAGTTGGACCGGCGCCCGTCCAGGATGGCCTGCGCTTTTGCGGGCCTGCCCGCGGCGGCGTCTCGCGAGAAATCGGGCGGAAAGCGGATGGCGATCAGTGCCTCCTGCCGTTCAATGGCCCGCTCGAGGTCCTTTCCGCTGCTCACGGGCATCACATGGCTGAACGCCCGGGCCTGAGAAAACCGGTGGATCAACTCGCGCGAGACGCTCCCGCCATCCTCGTTCAGCACTGCCAGGGTATTGTTCTTCACTTCGAGCGTTGCGGCGAAGGGGAAGAGCGCCACTTGCAGGACCACCGGCACAATCAGCAGGAGACGTCCCTGCCGGTTGCGCAGCAGCGCCTGCAGCTCTTTAATCACCAATGTTTGCAATCGCCACAGCATAGATTCAGTCCATGCGCCTCCGGGTTTTTAAGGACGTCAGGGCGATGAACACGCCTGAGGCCGCCAGCAGAAAAGCCATGCTCTTCGAGAGCACCGGCCAAAGGTCCCCCGCCTGAAAAATGGTCTGCATGGCGGTGACGAAATACCGGGCCGGAACCAAATAAGTGATGCCCTGGACAATGGCCGGCATGCTGCGGATTTCGTAGATGAAGCCGGACAGGATGACAGCGGGCAGAAACGCGGCGTTCAATGCCGCCATGGCGGCGTTGAACTGGTTTCGTGTGACCGTCGAGAGCAGCAGGCCCAGGCCGAGCGCGCATCCCAGGAACAGGCTGCCCGCCAGCCACAGCATCACGAGCGATCCCCGAAACGGAACACCCAGCATAAAAACGGCGACAGCCACGCACAGGAACAGAGAGATGATTCCCAGCGCGTAATAGGGAATGAACTTGCTCAGCAACAGCTCGGGAAGACTCATCGGCGAGGCAAGCAACGCCTCCATGGTGCCCCGCTCCCACTCGCGCGCGATCACGAGCGATGTCAACAGCGCCCCGATCACGGTCATGATCAGCGTGATGGATCCGGGCACAAGGTAGTTGCGGCTTTCCGCGGAGGGATTGAACCAGTAGCGCGGTTCGATCTGGAGCCCGGGCCGCGGAGGTTCTCCCCGCTCGGCCGCCCGGTGCCGCTGCCAGACATCCCAGGACGCGCGAACGTAATTCTCGACAAAGTTCGCCGTGTTGGGCTCCGCGCCGTCAGTCACGACCAGCAGCGGCGCTGTTTCTCCGGGCCGTTTCAACCGATCCGAAAAGTCCGATGGAATCACGACAAAGCCGCGGATCGTGCCGGCGGTGAGGGCATGGGCCATGGGCTCCCGCTCCCGCGACGTGGACACGCGCAGGAACGGCGAGCCGTGGAGCGTTTCGGCAAAGTTGCGCGCCTCCGGCCCGGAATCCTCGAGCACCAGGCCGATGCGCAGCGCGCTCGAGTCCAGGTTGATGCCGTATCCGAAGATGAACAGCATCACCACGGGCAGTGCGAAGGCGATGATGTTGCTGCTGGGATCGCGAAAGATTTGCAGCGTCTCTTTCCTGCACAGGGCCAGCAACCGGCGGAATGAAAGGATGGATCTCATGCGGTCTCCGGCTCGGCGCGCACCAGTTGCACAAACGCCTCCTCCATCGCGGGCTCGGGCTCTTCGGCGGTGGCGGCGAGGGCCTTAAGTTCATCCGGGCTTCCGCTGGCAATCACGCGCCCCCGATGCACGAGGGCGATGCGATCGCAGTATTCCGCCTCGTCCATGAAGTGGGTGGTGACGACGATTGTCACGCCTTTTTCAACCAGCCCGTTGATGTGCGCCCAAAACTCGCGCCGGCTCACCGGGTCAACGCCCGAGGTGGGCTCGTCCAGGAACAGGATGTCGGGCTGATGCATCAGCGCGCAGGCCAGCGCCAGCCGCTGCTTGATGCCCTGCGGCAGCAGTTCCGATGAGCTGTCCGCAAACGGCGCGAGCTTGAACACCGAGATCATGCCCTCGATGGCCTCGTGTTGTCTGCGCCCCCGCAACCCGTATGCGCCCGAGAAGAATGCCAGGTTCTGCCGGGCGGTGAGGTTTCCATACAGCGAGAATTTCTGAGCCATGTATCCCAGGTGCTGCCTCGCGCGGCTGGCGCTGTGGGCAAGATCTATCCCCATCACGCGCGCCACGCCCGAGGTGGGCGTCAGGAGGCCGCACATCATGCGAAAGGTGGTGGATTTGCCCGCGCCATTCGGCCCGAGCAGCCCGAACACCTCGCCGCGGCGAACGGAAAAGTTGATGCGATCGGCGGCCGTAAAAGCGCCGAATTTCCGCGTCAGGTCCCGCGCCTCGACGACCACATCACGCGCGCCGCTCACTGGCTGGAATTGTTTTGCGAGCTCGGATTCTCCGGATGGCCCCCCGCCCAGAGCGTTTATGTAGGCGTCCTCGAGCCGCGGCGGGATCGGCTCGATGCGCGCGGGCGGGGCTGCCTCGAAGGCTTCGACGTCCGGCGGTTCGGCTTCCTTGCGCAGGACAAAGCGCACACTATGTCCCTGGATCACCGCATCCTGGATTTCCGGCCTGGCAAGGGCGCGCTTGAGCAACGCCCGGCGATCGCCATGGATATGGGTCAGGCGGTAGGCGCGAATGTTTTTCACAAGGTCGCCGGGAGCCCCGGAAAAGAGGAGCCGCCCGCGGTCCAGCAGCAGCACTTCGGGGCATTGCCCGGCTTCGTCGAGGTACGCGGTGCTCCAGATCACGGTCAGGCCGGTCGCGACCAGCTCGTGCACCATCTTCCAGAGCTCGCGCCGCGATATTGGGTCCACTCCCACGCCGGGTTCGTCCAGGAGCAAGACATTCGGGCTGCCCAGGAGCGCGCAGGCAAGGCCCAGCTTTTGTTTCATCCCGCCCGAGAGCCTGCCCGCCAGACGTCCGGTAAACCGCGCCAGGTCCGTGAAGGACAGCAACCGA
Source organism: uncultured Verrucomicrobiota bacterium (assembly GCA_964401575.1). GTDB lineage: Bacteria > Verrucomicrobiota > Verrucomicrobiia > Limisphaerales > UBA8199 > CAYNZC01. The sequence continues at coordinate 7,195 of CAYNZC010000069.1, read as the reverse complement.
TCGAACGCCTCCTTTTGCTCGCGGCCGGCAACGCCGCGCAAGTCCGCGTGCAGCGACAGGTTCTCGATCACGGTCAGATCCTCGTACAGGCCGAATTTCTGCGGCATGTATCCGATGGCTTCGCGGAGCCGGCCGCCGTCCCGCGCCGGGTCAACCCCCAGCACTCGCACGCTGCCCGTCGTGGGGAGCATCAGGCCGGCCATGATGCGGATCAGGGTGGTCTTGCCCGCGCCATCCGGCCCCACGATTCCCGTGACTCTTCCGGAGATGATCTGTGCGGAAACCTCCTCGAGCGCGGGTAGAGGCGGGCGGCCAAAGCTCTTGCCTAGCCCGGAAAGTTCAATGGCGACTTCGCCTGGTGCCGGTCGAGCGTTCACGCTGCAATCAATCGGGCCGGTTCCCGGGAATGTGCACCGTCACAGGCATGCCCTGGCGCAAGGTTTTTTCCGGGTCTGAAACGGTCACCCGCACCCGGTACACGAGCGATGTTCGCAACTCGCGGGTTTCCACGTTGCGCGGGGTGAATTCCGCGCGGGGAGAAATGTAGCCGATTTGCCCTTTCAACGGCTTGTCCGGAAATGAATCCGTGATCACCTGCACCTCCATGCCGGGATGGATGCGCCCCATGTCCGGCTCGTGGATGTACGCCCGGACCCACACCACGTCCTGGACCGAAAGTGTCAGGATTGTTCCTCCCGCCTGGACCACCGCCCCGGGTTCCTGCGATCGTGTGAGGATCATTCCATCGGCGGGCGCGGTGAGAACAGTGTCCGCGAGCTCGAGTTGAGCGCTGGCCAGCCCGGCGGCGACTCGCTCCAGTTCAGCTTCGGCTGCGGCAATATCCTCCCTCCGGAACCCTGCCTCGAGCAGTGCCAGGTGTTCCCGGGCGGAATGGAGGCGCGCCTCGGCCTCGCGATAGCGGGCTTCGCTGTCATCCCGCTCCTGTTGCGACACGGTGTTGTTCCTTAAGAGCTCCTCCTGGCGATCGTACAGCCGCTTCGCGTTTTCGCAGGACACGGTGCGTTCGCGCAACACGGCGCGCGCCTGGGCGATTTCCCCGGTGCGATAGCCGGCCTTGAGCAGGCCGAGGTTTGCCCGCGCGGCCTCCACCTGCGCCGCGGCGGCCCGCACGCGCTTCTCGAACGGTTCGGGATCCAAGCGGCCCAGCACGGCCCCGTTCGTTACCGCATCGCCTTCCTCGACCAGCACCTCGAGGATTTTTCCGGGAACTCTGAACCCGAGCTGCGTCTCGCGAATATCCACGTTCCCGGCGAGGGCCAGTTGCTGACTGTTTGTGCGTGCGGTCGAGGATGCGGAGATTCTCCAAAGAACGACCGCTGCCACAACCGCCACGAGCAGGATAACGAGGACCTTTTTCACGTTCGCTTTTTCGCTTCCGAAGGTTGTATGACGTATTGCAAATGTAAACACCGGATTCTGCCGGCCTTCGCATCTTGCTCGATTCATGTCCCCTTCAAGGGTAGATTGTCGCCTTTAATGGCCGGGAAGCTGCCCATTTACGATATCGAGTCCGACATCCTGCACGCCGTCAGCAGGCTCGGGCGGGTCATCATCTCCGCGCCCACCGGTTCCGGCAAATCCACACAAGTGCCGCAAATGCTGGTGAACGCCGGAGTTGCCGGTCCCGGCCAGGTGGTGATCCTGCAGCCGCGCCGGCTCGCCACCCGCCTCCTTGCCCGCCGGGTTGCCTTCGAGCGAAACGGGAGCCTCGGGGACGAGGTCGGCTACCAGATCCGCTTCGAGAACGTCACCAGCCCCGCCACGCGCATTCGGTACGTGACGGAAGGCGTGCTGCTGCGGCAGATCGTCCAGGACCCGCTGTTGCGCGGCGTCTCGGCCCTCATTTTTGATGAATTTCACGAGAGGCATCTGTATGGCGATATCACGCTGGCGCGCGCGCTGGACCTCCAGGAGACCACGCGTCCGGACCTGAAGATTCTCGTGATGTCCGCCACGCTTGATGCGGCGCGGCTGGAGGATTACCTGAAACCCTGCGGTTTGCTCGAATCCGCCGGGCGCACGTATCCCGTGGATATTTCGTGGGCATCCACGCCATCTTACGTGGACAAGCGCCCCGTTTGGGACCAGGCCGCCGCCGCATTTGCCGGCTATGTTGAATCCGGCGGAGAGGGCGACATCCTGATCTTCATGCCGGGAAGTTTTGAAATTCAGCAGACCATTGCCGCGTTGCGCTCGACCGATGCCGCCCGCGGTTGCGTGCTGCTGCCGCTTCATGGCGAACTGCCTCCCGGCGACCAGGATGCCGCCGTGGCCCGCTACGACAAACGGAAGGTGGTCGTGGCGACGAATGTGGCCGAAACCTCGCTCACGATTGATGGCGTGCGGGGCGTCATTGACAGCGGGCTGGCGCGGATTCCGCGGTACGATTCTGCGCGCGGCATGAACACGCTGCTGGTCGAAAAAATCAGCCAGGCATCGGCGGACCAGCGCGCCGGGCGCGCCGGGCGCACCGCTTCGGGCGTCTGCCTTCGCTTGTGGTCGCGCGAGGAGCACAGCCACCGGCCCTCGCAGGAATTGCCCGAGATCCGGCGGCTCGAACTTTCCGAGGTGGTCCTCACGCTCAAGGCGGCCGGCATTGAAGACCTGCGCCGCTTTCGCTGGCTGGAACCGCCGGATGAAGCGGCGCTGTCGCATGCCGAGGAGCTCCTGGCCGACCTGGGCGCCATCCGCGCCCTGCCGCCCGCGCCGGGCGAGATGCGCCGCGAACCCGGCGCAGCAGGAGGTGTTCGCTCGGAAATCACCCCGCTCGGGCGCAAAATGCTCGCCTTCCCGGTGCATCCGCGCTACTCGCGAATGCTCATCGCCGCCAGCGAGCATCGCTGCGTCTTCCAGGCCTGCCTCGTGGCCGCGCTCACTCAAGGCCGGGATCTCCTCCTGCGAAATGTGGACCGCGCCACTTATGAGCTGCGGGAGGATCTGCTTGGCGCCGGCGCTTCCAGCGATTTCTGGCTGCTCATGCGCGCATGGAACTACGCGGCCCGGAACGAGTTTCGGATGGATGCATGCCGGCGGCTCGGCATACACATGGTCACCGCGCGGCAGGTCGGCCCGCTGTTCGAGCAGTTCCTGGACATCGCAAAAAAGGAGGGCCTGGACATTGAAAAACGCGAGGCGCCCGACGCCGCGTTGCAGAAGTGCGTGCTCGCGGCTTTCAGCGATCGCGTCGCCCGCCGCCTGGACTCCGGCACGTTGCGTTGCGAACTGGTTCATGGCCGCCGCGGAGTGCTCACACGCGAAAGCATCGTTCAGAACAGCCCCCTCTTCGTCGCCGGCGAGGTTCGCGAGGTCGAAGGACGCGACAAAGCGGTCAGCACGTTGCTCAGCCTTGCCACCGCCATCCGGGAAGACTGGCTCGTCGAGATGTTCCCCGAGGATCTTGGCAGGGCGATGCGCGTCTTCTACGACTCCACCGCGCGGAGGGTCTATGCGGATGAACAGTTCACGTTTCGCGGCCTTGCCATCGGCTCCAAAAGGGTGGAGCCCCCGCCGCTGGAACAGGCCGCCCGTCTGCTCGCCGAGGAGGTCCTGGCCGGAAGGCTCAAGCTCGATCATTGGGACAACGCCATCGAGCAGTGGATCATCCGCGTGAATCTCCTGAGCCGCGCCTGCCCCGAACTGGGCATCCCGCCGATCACCGACGCCGATCGCGCGGATGTGATCGCCGGGATATGCCACGGCGCATTTACCTACAAGGAGGTCCGCGACAAACCCGTCAAACCCGTCGTGCGGAGCTGGCTCAGCGATGCTCAGCAGGACCTTGTCGAAAAACACGCCCCCGAGAGGCTCGCGCTGCCGAACGGGCGAAACCCGAAGGTGATATATGATGTGGCGAATCCGCCGCACTTCGCGCTGCGGATCCAGGAACTCTACGGCATCACTGCCACACCGAAAATTGCCCTGGGCCGGGTGCCCGTTATTGCCCAGGTGCTTGCGCCAAACATGCGCCCGGTGCAGATCACGCGCGATCTGGCGGGCTTCTGGCGCGACCATTACCCGCGGCTGAAACAGGAACTGCAGCGCAAATACCCCAAACACGTCTGGAAATAGCCCGGCTTGTGAGGATTCATTTGCTGGCGGGTGCAGCAACTTCATTGCGCGTCCGCCGGCATTCATGCGATCGATCCGTTCCTGACGGCGGCTCCTCCGGTTGCTGGCATTCCGCGCTCGCCTCACGGGCGGTAATGTGTCACAAAGCACGCATGTTCAGATATTGCCTGGTCCTGTTGGTCCTTGTTCTGGCGGTTGCCGGGGCTACTGCGGCAACCAACATGCCCACCGCAGATGCGACGAAGGAGGCCCTAGCGAAAGCCACGGACTACCTCACCTCGATCGCCACCCACGGTGGTTATCTCTGGCGCTATTCCGCCGATCTGAAGGATCGCCGGGGCGAGGTGAAGGCGACGGCGACTCAAATCTGGGTGCAACCGCCCGGCACGCCCAGTGTGGGCATAGCGTTCCTGGAGGCCTACGCCGCCACGAAAGACGAACGTCATCTTGCCGCAGCTCACGCGGCCGCCCAGGCCCTGGTCCGCGGACAGCTTGAATCCGGCGGTTGGACTTACCTGGTGGAGTTCGATCCAAAAACCCGGCGGAACTGGGCCTATCGCGCCGACTCGCGCAACACCACCCGCGCCAGTAACATCACCACGTTTGACGATGATAACACTCAAAGTGCGTTGCGGTTCCTGATGGCCTATCTGAGTGTGGCCACGAACCAGCCGGCCCGGAGCCTGAAACCCCTCCGCGCGGCCCTGGATTATGGGCTGGCCAAAATGGTCGAAGCCCAGTACCCGAACGGCGCCTGGCCGCAGCGTTACAACGGCAGGCCGCATGATCCCGGCAATCACCCGATACGTTCCGCGCGGGTTCCGGCCAACTGGCCGCGCACCTGGCCCAAGGCCGATTACAGCGGCTATTACACGTTGAATGACCAAACCCAGCGGGATTGCATCCGCACCATGATTGCAGCGTGGAAGCACCTTGGAGATCGGAAGTACCTGGACGCCGCCCGGAAGGGGGGCGACTTCCTGATTCTCGCCCAGCTACCCGAGCCGCAGGCGGGCTGGGCGCAACAGTACAACTTCGACATGGAACCCGCCTGGGCACGCGCCTTCGAGCCTCCGGCGGTTTGCGCGGCCGAAAGCGCGGGCGTCATGCGAATGCTGATGGACCTGTTCGTCGCGACTGGCGATGCGAAGTTCCTGGAACCCCTTCCCGGCTTCGTCGCCTGGCTCAAGAGATCCGAGATCAGGCCGGGCCAATGGGCGCGTTTCTACGAGCTGCGCACGAACAAGCCCATTTACGGCGATCGTGACGGGAAAGTGCATTACACGCTTGCCGAGATCAGCCGCGAGCGCCAGAGCGGCTATTCCTGGGAAGGCGGCTACGGCATCGCCAGGGTGATCAAGGATTACGAAGCGATGCGGGCGCAGGGCCGTGAATCACTCCCGGCCGAAGAGCAGAAACGCAAGGCTCCAGCCAGGCCGTCCGACAAAGTCGTCAGCCAAATTCTGGCGCAGCAGGATCCGCAGGGGCGCTGGGTGCGGAAAGGCTGGTTGGACATGCAAACCTTCATCCGCAACATGAAGGCGCTGGGCGACTATTTGCTTGCGGAGTAAAGCCGGGGCTCCCTGGGCATCGCCCCCAATCACGAATGCCTCCAGCCCGAAAGGGCTTTCCTATCCAAGCCCGGGGCAGAGCGGAACGGCGCTTCTGGCCAAGCCCCTCCAAGGGACGACCGAGCCCTGCCATATTCTTGAGATTCCAATGTTTTCTCCGGTATCCGCGCGTGTTGCCTCACGGGAAAATGTTACCCGATGAACGAGAAAAGTTATTGAGAGAAAAGTTATTGTTGACAGTCATTTAGACATTCATTAAGAGTCGCGGGTCAGCACATGAAATGTTCCGAAACATGTGTGGGTCTGTTCGCAACCGTGCAACCGTGCAACCGTGCAACCGTGCAACGGTGCGTCTGATTTTGAGCGTGCGGTGGACAGTTATTCTATTGAACTGTGCCGCTCTGCAAGCTGCCATTGGTAACATCGGTCCGGGGTTTACCGCGCATGGTCGCCTCACCTACACAAATTATTTGGTGGCTTCGGAACACTACACGATAGATTACACGGTCTATGCAAAGCCACCTCTTTGGAAAATCACGGCTAGCCAGTTTGGCGAGCGAGGTTTTGGCCACACCGAGCACGGTTACGATGGAAAGCACCTCTATTCCATCACCTACTACAATAAGCAGGCGATCTCTCAGGCCAGGGCTGACACCAACGTGTCGTACTTCGTAAACGGCAAGGTCTTGCCCCATGAGATTCCGCCGTTTGACCCGGTCCGGGCTATTCACATTTGGTTCGCCTACATGGGATTCCAAACCGCATCAGAAAACGAATTGCCGGCTATCGGATGCAAGTTGACGAGCGGACGACAAATCCCCAAGTGCTACCGGACGATTGTATGCACAACAAATCTGGATCGTGCGCTTGGTATGCTCATCGTCTCCGGTGAGGTGCGGGATGCCGGTTACGATTACGACACAGATGGAAATGCTTTCAAACTCTTCCCGCCCTTCGACAATGGTTACACACCTCTTGTTTTCAAGATTGCCTTTCCAGAAGACCTGAATCAGGGAGTGCCCGATAGTTATGCTTTCACTGCGCGAATCCCGAACACTGCTGGAGCGGCCGGCGGCGTGACGGACGTTTGGACGCTGGCGGGACAAACGACGAGCGTGGAAGAAGGAGTGGAAATCCGAGATTTCAGGCCGGAAATAGTGGATCGTGCGTATGTGTGGGACTACGTGAACCACATTGAATACATGACGCAGTCCGGTTGGATCGGGCCAGGCTCGCCAGGCTTTAACCAGATGATGGAACGAAAAAAACAAGAACAGCATCGCCTGACTGCGCGTGTGATTGTTCTGGTGTTCATGGCAGCCACAACCATCGTTCCAATCGCCTTTCTTCTCGTGCGTAGGGTCAGCAGCCGCAAATCCTGAAGCCGGAGGAAAAAGAACAATGAAACTCAAGAATCAAAGCACGGTAAAAGAGACGCCAACGAAAGGAGAAGAGGGACTATGCTCAATTCAGAAACTGTAATACCGCTGATCGGAATCATCGGGGCGATTGGGATTGCCGCCTGCCCTAAGCCG
>CAYNZC010000068.1:2218-24203 GCA_964401575.1 uncultured Verrucomicrobiota bacterium | reverse complement strand
AAAACGCTGCCTCGTCCGGGCTGGCAGATTCTGAAGCCGAATTCGTCTTGCCCCGACCCTGCCCCGCCGCAAGTCGCTGCCGCATGATGTCCTCAAGTATCCCCACGGTCCGGTCCACTCTACCGGTCAACTCCGCTGCCAGTTCCGACTCCCATTTTGACTTCTCGGGCTCTTTAGCCCTCGCGGCTTCCTCCGCCCTTTGAGAGTGTTCCGCCGCCAACTCCTTCAGCAGCCCGAACTCGGCGGTAAGTTTTATTTCTTCAAAAATGGGCCCGAGCGCTTCCGCAGCAGCTCTTTCCGCATTGTTCGTCTCAACCCGCGGCGCGGACACCGGATTCGTTGCCGGCTCCGCGGCCCAACCCACCATGCAGAGGAATGGCACGGTGCCGCACAGGCAAAAAAACAGCCCCACTCGTTTGTCGAATTTCATGGCAGCATTTAACGGAATGCAGATGCTCTGCGAAAGAACAATCAATCATGCGCTGTTCATGCCCCGGACGCCAAACGAGCAGTGCAAGTGGATGAATCAACCCACGTTGCCCGCTTATGACAGCAATTCCAGAGATGCAATGCCGCCTGGCCGCGGCCTTCTTGCGCCAGATGTCGAACTACCGCGTTTTGCTCACTGGATTTTTCCTGATTTTTCTTTTCAACAGGCTCCGGGGGCGGCAAGCTCTGGCCGGTGGTTTTTCCTGCGAATCAGAAGGCCGTTTATGGTGAATCAAAGACATTGCCCTTTTTGTGGACGAGCAGCCATGGAAGCTTGTGACCACCTGGCATTGGCGGTTCCTGGCCGGGATTTCGTCACGCGTTGCATTGACGCCGCCCGCGCGCACCGTCAATGGCAGCGACTCTGTGACATGGTCCATCAGAAGCGCTCCTCGATGAAAAACTGGACACCGGACTGCGAGGACTTCACCTGGCTGGAAACGTCCTTTTGCGAGATTTTTCTAAAGAAGCTCCGCTGGTTTGGGGGCATCGATCATGAGTGGAGAACCGGCGGATGTCTGGAAAGGGGCGGTTTTTACGTCCTTTTGTGGTCCAAGTCGCCCCAGCGTCTATGGTGGGAACTTTCAGACCAGGTGGATCGTGAGGCCGACGCAGTCCACCAGGATAACTCGCGACTGACCGGACCGGGGGTCTCGTCTCCCACCGTGAGCCGCCAACAACTGACTCTCGGACATCACCCCCGGATGCGATAACCAGCTAATACTGCCGCACCGCTGGCGCAACTCGCTCTAATTTGACTATGGGCGGCTTGAGGTCAAGATTGTATGGATATGGTTCAACCATCGGAAATCAGTTCGACAACCAAAGGTGTTGAGCGTCACGTGGCAAAGTTCAGACGGCTCAAAAGCCGCCTGACCACGCCCGAATGGGTCTATCCCTTGCACAAGGCGGGAATCGAGCGCTTTGCCGAATTGGGCTTCCCCACGCTGAAGGATGAGGATTGGCGCTTCACCAACGTGGCGCCGGTAGCCAGGCTGCCATTTCGTCCGGTAACGGAGCCCGCTTCCCACTCATTGACTCCCGAGTCCATCCGTTCCATGCCTTTTGGAAAAACCCCCGGATACCGCCTCGTGTTCGTGGACGGACACTTCGATCCGGCGCTCTCCAACATCGCCGATTTGCCGTCAGGAGCCGTGGTCGCAAGCATCGGACAAGCTCTCCAGGCGGATCTGCCCGGCTTGCGGGAGCATCTCGGGAGGCATGCCGACATCCAGCACCAGCCTTTCACCGCGTTGAATACCGCCTTCTTTCAGGACGGCGCTTTCATTCGGATCCCGGATGGGTTGCGCCTGGAAATGCCCATCCACCTCCTTTTTGCCAGCACGGCTGGAGATTCAGGGGCGACAAGCTGTCCACGCGTGCTCTTAATCGCCGGAAAAGCCTCGAAGGCCACGGTTATCGAGCACTACCGCAGCCTGGATGCCAAACCTTCCTTCACAAATGTGGTCACAGAGCTGGTGGCTGAGGATCAGGCTTGCATCGAACACTGCAAGTTTCAGGACGAAAGTCTTTCGGCCTTTCACGTGGCCGCCTTGCACGTGCACGCCGGGCGGGACGCCAATATCATCTCCCATTCCATTTCGACAGGCGCGCGCCTCTTTCGAAGCAACATACGGACGGTGCTGGCCGGTCCGGGCCTCGAATGCACCTTGAACGGTTTATACCTCACACGAGACGACCAAACAGCAGATCACCACATGGTGGTCGAGCACGCACAGCCACACTGCGCCAGCCATGAGTATTTCAATGGCATCCTGGACGGGAAATCCAAGGGCGTATTTCACGGCAGAATTCTAGTGCGCCAGGAAGCACAGAAAACCGATGCCAAGCAGACCAACAAAAACCTGTTGCTTTCGGACAAGGCAACGGTGGATACAAAGCCGCAACTCGAGATCTACGCGGACGATGTCAAATGCACTCACGGTGCGTCCATCGGCCAGATCAACGAGGAATCGGTTTTTTACCTTCGCTCCCGCGCGATCAGCCAGGAAACCGCCCGGCGCATGCTGATTCACGCATTTGCCGGAGAAATCATTGAAAGGGTCCGACACCCGGAAGTGCGCGACACTCTCGACAAACTCATCTGGGACCGGCTCGAATCCAATCCGCATGTCAGCCACCCCGAACTCTAACACGCAGGCGCGTGACCATGTTTGACGACCTCACAGATCTTTATCAGCAGGTAATACTGGACCACTGCAAACACCCCCGGAATTTCCACGAAATTCCCCAGCCGACCTGCTCGGCCCAAGGCCATAACCCGCTCTGTGGCGATCAACTCAGGCTCTTTCTCGTGATGGATGGCGACGTGATTAAGGACGCATCCTTCGTGGGCTCGGGATGCTGCATTTCAAAAGCCTCCGCCTCACTCCTCACTGAGAACTTGAAGGGCAAGACCCGCGCCCAGGCCCAGGCCACTTTTGAACAGGTGCATGAAATGGTCACGACCGGCAAGGTGACCGGTGACGTCGGCAAACTTGCCGTCTTTGCTGGAATCTACAGGTTTCCTGCACGCGTGAAGTGCGCTATTCTGGCATGGCATGCCGTCATGGCCGCCCTGAAAGGCGAAGTTCAGCAGCCGGTGAGCACTGAGACAGACAACTCCTGATGAATACCAGCGATCCAATCCCGCTCAAACGCGATGTCGATGCCTCGGTCATACCGATAGGCTCCAAAGTAACGCTCCTCAAGGGCGAACAGGCTTACGTCACACAATCCCTGGGCGGCAGTTACACCGTCGTGGTCAACGGTAACATGTTCAGAATCGAGGGCCAGGACGCCGATGCCCTCGGGTTGGAGCCCGCGGCGCCAAAACAAACAACCGGCACCCCGCTCACCCGCGAGGAAATCGAGAAAGAAGTCTGGAACCAGCTAAAAAACTGCTACGATCCTGAAATCCCGGTCAATATCGTGGATCTCGGATTGATCTACGATTGCCATCTGACGGAAATCGGGCAAGGCAGTTACAAGGTGGATGTAAAAATGACGCTGACAGCGCCCGGCTGCGGCATGGGGCCCATGCTGGCCCAGGATGTGCAGAACAGGGCTCTGAGCATCGAAGGCGTGGATGACGTCTCCGTGGAACTGGTGTGGGATCCACCGTGGAACCAGGCAATGATGACCGAAGCCGCCCGGCTTCAGCTCGGATTGTATTAACATGCACATACCTTCCGAAGTCCCGAAAACTCCCCTGGATCCCTCCAGAATCAGGGATGATTTCCCGATCTTGCACCAACAGGTGCATGGCCGCCCGCTCATATACTTCGACAACGCCGCCACAACCCAAAAACCCTCCCGGGTGCTCGCCGCCATGCAGGCGTATTACGAGCACGACAATGCCAACGTGCACCGTGGCATCCACGAATTGAGCAATCGGGCCACAGCCGCTTACGAATCAGCCCGGGAGCGCGCCGCAAAATTCATCAATGCCCGCAGCCCGGATGAAATCATTTTTACGCGCGGCACCACGGAGGGAATCAATCTCGTGGCGGCGGCGTGGGGACCCGACAACCTGAAATCCGGCGACCGGATCCTCCTGACGGAAATGGAGCATCACAGCAACCTGGTTCCCTGGCAGTTGCTGGCCAGGCGGACAGGCGCAAAGCTCTCTTTCATTCCTGTGACGGGCGACGACGGCCTGCTCGATTTGTCCCGGCTGGATGAACTCCTGGACGGCGCCAAACTGGTGTCTCTAACTCATATTTCCAACTCGCTGGGAACGATCAATCCCGTCACTGAAATCTGTAGTCGCGCCAGGGCTGCAGGCGCGGTGACTCTCGTGGACGCCGCACAAAGCGCCGGGCACAGAACGCTGGACGTGCAGGCAATCGGTTCCGACTTTCTTGTTCTCTCAGGTCACAAAATGTGTGGCCCAACCGGAATCGGCGTGTTGTACGCGCGCCAGGAAATTCTTCAGCGCATGGCTCCCTACCAGGGAGGCGGCGAAATGATCCTTTCCGTTGAATTCCAACATAGCACATGGAAAACCGGCCCGCACAAGTTCGAGGCGGGGACACCCAACATGGCGGGCGCGGTCGGACTGCACGCAGCCATGGATTATCTCGATGCCATCGGGCGCGAGACGATTCGTGAGCACGACCGGCAGCTCGGAGCGTACGCCTATGAGAGGCTTTCCAACTTGAACGGGATCCGGTTGTTCGGACCGCCCAGGGACCGCGCGGGCCTGGTCAGTTTCCTCTTGAAGGACGTCCACGCGCACGACGTCGTGACGGTGGCGGATCAGCGGGGGGTAGCCCTGCGGGGCGGACACCATTGCAATCAACCGCTGATGCACAAACTGGGCGTTGAGTCCACTGCCCGTGCCAGTTTCTACTTTTACAACACCACCGCGGAGATTGATCGTTTCGTGGAAGTTATCAGGGAAATCCAAAAGTTTTTCGGCGCCTGATCCCCGTCAAACACCACGTCGAGCGGACGCCAATGCCTTGCTCTCACATTGCCGCTACTCGGACGTCTCAATCAATCGCACAGGCCCGACAAAGCAGATGGTGTAGTTGTTGATGGAAAGTTTCCGGTCCTCAACGCGAAGCCGGAGCGGTAGTTCCCGCATATCCTTTCTCAGGACAGGCAGGCGAACCATGAACCATTCCCCTCTTTCGGGAACCCTCCCCAGATCCGCCTCCCAGAGCACCTCTTCACCCAGCAAAAGCACCAGGTACCTGTAGCCGGCCCAGCGATACCGCACCATCGTATTCGAGAACAAATCCTTGTTCGCGCAACTAACGTAAAGCAATAAAGATAGGTTCGTCCCGCTCCCGCAAAACGGCACGCGCACAGGTAGCTCGGCATACTCCCCAACCTCACCCGGAGCTCGACGATCCGCCGCGAAAACAGCAACGCTGCTTCCCTGCATTTCATGAATGCCAGCCAGCCAGCCTCCCCAGAAGTACCCGCTTGTTGATGGCTCCACAGTCGCTAAAACCCGGTTGCTCACCTGCCACCGACCGATTCCCCACTCCAGGGGCGGCGTCTTAAGCCCTTCGAGCATCGTCCCGGTGGCCACCACCTGCCTGCCATACTCGCGAACACGGTTCTTGAGCGCTTTCTCCCGCCCATCAAGAAGCTTTTCCCAGCCACCGGCGTCCAATTGCGCACGAGTGCGCCACCACTCCACGTAACGACCGACGCGCGGATCAGACGGGAGCGCTTTGCCGATCGCTTCCACCTGCGCCAGCACTCGCTCGGCGCCCTTTGACATCAACAACCCAAGTTCGTCCCGACCGCCCGAATATATCGCCTCCAGGATCTTACGCTGATGCTCCGGCCACCACTCCTCCGGAAAGCTCAGGTTTGCGGTCCGGGCGTGAACCTCTATCTCCCGTCGCATCGGTTCCAGGTACTTGGAGTCGAGCTCTTGCTGTGACACCAATGTCTTCGCGGGAGCCGTGCGCTCCAGTTCCTCCAATAACTGCCCCAGGTCCTCAAGGAGCTTCTGCGCCGCGCTCCTTTTCGTGTCATGGATCAGCCGGGGCGGACTGGCAGGCAGATCCTCGGAATCTTTGACCGAATAACGGAAACAGCCGAACAACTCCTGCAGTTTGTCATCAAATTGCACCGCCACAGCTTCCTCGCCCGGCCCAAACACCGTCCGGTATATCCGTGACCGAAGTGCGTTCCAGTCGTGTTTTGCGGGATTCCATCCCCACCAGCCAATCGTAGGCGTAATATAATCTTGACCAAAGGAGTTGCCTCCCCACGGCATAATGGCGTCCAGGCATTCCCCGCCATTGGCAAGCGTGTCGTACCCCGCCTGGTGCCAGCCAAGCGAAAGCGGCGGCAAGCCCGTATAGGCATGTGTCACGAAAATCCGCGGCCAGTTGTGCCACCAGCCGGGCCTGGCCTTCAGCCCAATGGATTGAGCCACCTCCACCGCCCCCGTGGACGGCACACCCGTCCAGAACCAAAGCCCTTTACTCATCCCTTCAACGGCCATGATCTTCCTGTTGAATTCTGTGTCCACCTGTTGATACGAACCTTTAGGCGGCGTGATCGCCACAAGCCGCTGGTTTGTCCTGCAGCCGTGATACAGCTTCAACACTTCCTTCGTGAGCGTCACCGGATCCTCGCCCGGCCCTTTGTCGTCAAATGAAAGCCAGACTCCGTCCGCGCCGAGCTTCAGAATATCCTCGAAGGTCTTCAACACGTCCCTGTGCCGCCCGCCAGGCACGCCGCAGTTCACGGTGCCGAACACAAAAATTCCCCGCCGATGCGCCTGGTCCACCGCCTGAAGAATTTCAGACGCGTTCAGTTCCTCCCCCGGCTCAAAGGCGTAAATGCCACCCCGCAGGTCAATGAAATTTATCCGGGCACTGACGTAAAGATCCATCTCTCCCGGCCGAAGATAATGGCTAACGGCCGTCTGCGGCCGCCCGCGCCAGGGAATCCTCGGAGCGTCCCGAACGGATGCGGTCGCCAGTTTTAGCTTCCCTTTGTCCTCCCAAAGCATCTGCTGCAGCGTATCCTGCCCATACGCAGCGCCTCGCGCGTTGCTCCCGCCAATGAGAACAGTGGTTCGGGCCGCATCACAAAATACCTCGATAATGTAGCCATCCCAGCCGGGGGTTGCCTCTGACAGGTCAATCGCATGTTTGGCGCAGAGGTCCGCAACCCGCCGCGAGGTGCCGCGTTGCCCGATCAGCACCTGGACCTTTGCAGTGGAGGCTTCATTTTCTCGAAGAACAGGCCACTCCTGACCGAATCGCTTCAACACATAGGCCTGCAGTATTCGAGCCCCCTCCTTCTCGGGATCAGCAGCCGAATCGCCCACAATGATCGCTGTGCTTCCCGGCTCCAGTTCGATGCTGCCGGACCACACAACCTCGACGGGAGCCGGCGCCAGCACAGGTGTCACGCCCCCAATGACACATCGGCAGGCCAAAAGCCACGCGCCCACGACAGGAATGGAATGGTATTTCACAGGTATCCGAGAGGATATGTTGTATTCTTTAATGTGGAAACAACCAACACGCCCCCCCCGGCAGGTGGCTGGAGATTTGCATGAAACGCCGGCTCAGCTATTCTGAAGCCATGAAATTCCTTTCGACAGGATTTTTTCTCGCGGTGATCACAGCCGCCGTGCTCTCGCTCGTCGCCACCACCGGCTGCCGAACAACTCCAAAGGTGGATTGGGACAGCCGCATCGGCACATACACCTACGACCAAGCCATCACGGAACTGGGTCCGCCCGACAAAACGGCAAAGCTCAGCGATAACCGCACAGTTGCCGAGTGGGTCACCGGCTACAAGCGCGGCAGCACGGTAAGCCTCGGCACGGGTATCTTTGGAGGAAACGTCGGTTTCGGAGCAGGCCAGACTGTCGGCGGCAACACGCGCGCGCGGATCTTGCGTCTCACATTCGATCAGGAAAACCGCCTTGCCGGCTGGGTAACCCAATAATGACCTCAGACATCCACCCCTCGCCTTATGCTGCATAGAAAAGATCCTGAGGGCCTGATCGTCATCAGCCAGCCCGCACATTCCTGGATCTCCGGCCAGCTCGCCCGCGTGTGGGGCGGTGGCGAATTCGAGCAGCCCTCCGAGGATCTCTGCCTGGCCGCAGAGCTGCATGATGTCGGTTTCCTGGACTGGGAGAGGTCCCCCACCTTCAATCCCGAAACCGGTCTTCCACACGACTTCCTCAACATGCCGCCGGATCTGCACTTGAGTATCTGGAGCACGGGGATCGAGCACGTGCTCCGCTTCGGCAGCTACCCCGCCCTGCTCCTCTCAATGCAATTCTGCAATATCGCACACCAGAATTGGGTCAGCCGCAAGAAAGGCAACATCGTTAGACAATTCCTCGCCGACCAGTTTTCTTTCCAGCAAACTACGCTGGCCGCTCTTAAAAACGACTCGCACTACGCCGCTTTCCTGACCGACTCAACAATCCTCCGCGACCGCCAGCTCCTTACGGTCCTGGATTGGCTCTCGCTCCTGCTCTGCCTCGGTTTGCAGGAACCAAAAACCATCCCGGAAGTGCCCTCAAGAAATGCAACCACCCCCATCACGGTGACTCCGCTGGATGCGCACGGCAAAACGGTCAGGCTCAGCCCGTGGCCCTTGCGAGTGCCAAATTTACAGGTCGCTTATGAAGGGCGCCGCCTCCTCAAAACCTGCAAATCCGAGACCGAAATGCGCGAGGCATTCCAGGCAGCCCCCAGGCTCACGCTGCTCACGGAAGTTCGCGCCTAGCCGTTGCGCGATGAACGGCCTTTTATCTGCTTGCGAATTTTGACAACCTGGCCGGCAAGGTTCTGCTCAATAACTTCGTTCCATACGGCCCGACACTCACAATCCTTGTTGGGACACCTTTTCAGACGCTCCAATTGCGCGCGCCTCTGCCGCACAAGGTTGTTCAGGCGAAGCAACTCCGCCTCGAGCTCAACGACCTGAGTGTTCTTTTTTTTCATTTCCGCAATTACAGACGCCCGCACCATACCGCTTGAAACCCGTTTTGTCACATGCGAAGTGCGCATGCGGATAGATCTTCCTTATGGCCCACAACACCCTGCCGGCCATCAGGTTAAGCGGAATTAGCCTCAACCCCGGCCAACCACCGGTTTATACGGAGCA
This sequence comes from uncultured Verrucomicrobiota bacterium, assembly GCA_964401575.1. GTDB lineage: Bacteria > Verrucomicrobiota > Verrucomicrobiia > Limisphaerales > UBA8199 > CAYNZC01. The sequence goes on along the minus strand of CAYNZC010000068.1, from coordinate 15,101 downwards.
CTCCCGGTGGGTATTCGGCAGCCACGTCTGTTCCGGCCTGGCAGGGGGCGGAGGCGTCCACTCCGTAGCCCGCTCAACTACCTCCCGCATCCGCTTAAACCACCATGCCGTGCGGGTTGCACGAGCAATTTCGTTGGTCGCCACCACCCGCGTATCGCCAACAAACGCCAGTTCAAGTTGTGTTCTCTTACCGCACGTTTCACAATGTCTCGTAATCATGCGACTCAGATTACGGAAGAGGGTCGGTCAACCGCTGTCCGACCCAAACTTTTTCAAAAGTCTTTTTTATTAAGTTTTTCTAATCCACCCACAGACCCTTATGCCTCAGCGTGACCCCAGAGCAGCCCTTCGAATCTCCGGACCCGCCATGCCCCAAAGTTTGACCCGGGCGAGTTATGCAAAATGCCAAAACCGCACGAAAGCCTCGTTTCTATTGCTTGCTATGGGAATTTGGCGGAGAGGGGGGGATTCGAACCCCCGGTACGGCTTTTGACCGTACAACGGTTTAGCAAACCGCCGCCTTCAGCCACTCGGCCACCTCTCCCGCCGTGAAGACAGATGAAAACTGCTGCCCGATGTCGGAATTGTCGGAAAAAAATCGCCGTTTGACGATCCTTTTTCTCAAGTGTTCCGACCGCAAAAGACTGGCATATATTGCGGGCGAGTCAAGCGCGCAGCAACAGAGAAACGTACTTCTGCAATAGCGCAAAAATGAGAGAGGACCATTGCAGCACGGCTCTCCCCCTCTATGTCCGCATGTATTTGGCGATTGCCTGGCCGCGCGAGTGAACGTGAAGTTTCTTGTAAATGCCACGTATGTGCATCCGCACCGTGTGAATGCTCAGGCCAATGGTCTCCGCAATTTCCTTGTAGGCAGCACCCTCTCCAAGCGCCTCGAGTATTTGCCTCTCCCTGGGCGAGAGCGTTTCAAGATTCTGTGCCGGACGATCCAACTGCTTGAAGAACTGCACGACTTTGCGAGCAATAAGGCCCGTCATCGGAGAACCTCCCGCATGCACATGAACAATCGCATCGAGCAGTTCCGGCGTGGGAGTTCTCTTCAGCAGGTACCCGCTTGCCCCGGCTTTCAGGGAATCAAAGATCTTTTGCCCCTCCTCATAAACCGTGAGCATAATGATATTGGCCTGCGGCAGAAGTTCCTTCATCCGACGGACACATTCGATGCCGCTCATCCCCGGAAGGTTGATGTCCATCAGGATCACATCCGGCTGCGTCTCGGGAAGCGAGCAGAGGGCGTCTTCCGCAGACCGATGCTGGCTCACGCAGCACAGGTTGGGCGACTCGTTGATCTGGCCGGCAAGGCTGTCGCGAACCCAGTCATCATCTTCAACCACGGCGACGCGAATGCGCGCCGCCAGGGCGGCGGAAGCATTTGCTTCCGGCATCCCTGTTCGGGCGGGAGCACTGGCAGACGAGGTTTCAGCCTTCATTTTCGACTCATCTTGCCACGCCTCTTTCTTTCGCGAAATACGCATAAAGATGTGTCCTCCGATGATTAATGTCCCGCGTTGCCCCGGTCCCCCAAAGCCTTCCCGCCCTCGCCCGGCCCCGGCGCATCCATTTTGAACTCCATTCGCACCGTGGCTCCCTGGCCGGGCTGGCTCTCCAGGTCGAACCGCCCGCCAATGTTTCCCGCTCGTGAACGCATATTCTCCAGTCCGCGCCCCAGCGCAAGGCACGCGGCGGTATCGAAGCCCCGGCCATTGTCCTTGATGGTCAGGGACAACTTGTTCCCGGTAAAGTCCAGCTCGATACGCGCCTCGGTCGCCCCGGAATGGCGGGCCACGTTGTTTAGTGCCTCCTTCACAATCAGGAACACGTGATGCCGCGTTTCAGCGGCCACGGGCAATGGCGGAAGATCGTCCACCACCTTGAAACGGCACCGGATCCCCGCGTGTTGGAGGAAATCCTGGGCATAATTCAGCAGGTAGTCGCACAGACGATCCAGTTGGTCGTTCCGAGGATTCACCACCCACACGGTCTCGTCCAGCCGATCCAGCATGTCGCGCGCCGTTTCAGAAATGCTGCGCAGATGATTGGCCAGGGTGGACCCCGGCGAACCTTCCTGAATCACGCGATGCGTTATCATTGAAATCTTGGTCAGCCGTGAACCCAGGTCGTCATGAATGTCGCGCGCAATGCGCGCCCGTTCCCGCTCCATCGCGCCCTCCAGTTCGAGACGCCGCATCTGCGCGCGCGCCCGGCGCCGCTCGATCCCGCGCACCAGCAGCACAGCCACGCCCACCAGCACCACCGCCCCGCCAACCCTGAACCACGTCGTTTGCCAGACAAACGGCTTGAGCACAAAAACCATGGCCAATGGCGGGTCCGCCCACACTCCAGTGCCGCTGTGTGCCGTCAGTTCAAAACGATACCTTCCCGGCGGCAGATAGCTGTATTCCACGGTTCGCGCATCTCCGGCATCCACCCACTCATCGTCCAAACCTGCGAGCCGATGCCGAAAACGCACCTGCTCAGGCGCCGAAAACGAAAGCGCGGTGTAGTTCACCTGAAGTCGCTTCCGGCCAGGTCCGATCCGCAGCGGCTCCAGATCAGAATCCCGCTGATCAGAAGCACCAAGCCAGTCAGCCGCCAACTCCACAGCCTGCCTGTCCGCAGTAACCTCCTCGATCCGGACTTTTGGCGGCGGACTGCCCTTCCGGTGTTGTTTCGGATCCACCACCACAACCCCATCACCCGTGGCAAAGCAAAGCCGCCCATCGCCAAGCTTCACAGCACCACCAAAGGCCGACATGCACTGTTCCGAGCGCATCCCATCCGACCGGCCAAAAACACGGGCTTGCACCCGCTGTAGCCGGCCATCGGCCACACTGTTGAGTTGATGACGGCTCACTCGAATAATGCCCTCGTAAGTCCCAAGCCAAAGGTACCCATCATCATCTTCAAGTACTTGCAGGATCGTATCGGTCGGCACGCCCTCCCCCTTCCCAAAGTTGAAAACCCGCCCCTGCTGAATCCGGCTCAATCCACCACCTTCGGTGCCCGCCCATACCGCTCCCGAAGAGTCACGGTAAAGCACCCGGACCAGGTCGCTGGCAAGCCCCTGCTCTTTCCCATACGATTCCCGTCTCTCCCCCAGAATATGAAGGATACTGTGTCCATAGGCCCCCACCCAGATCCCCCCATCAGGATCCGCCACTATCGACGTCGGGGTGGCGCCCGCCAGTGTCACGTCCGTATCTACCACTCGATCAGCCCTGAACCGCTTCAACACACCGCCGGATGTGCCTATCCATATCGTCCCCTCTCTGTCCTGGCAAATGCTGCTCGCTCCGCCACGCGCAAAGATCTGACGAATCTTCCCATTCCGCGCCAGCAGAAGCCGGGCGCCGGACACCAGCCACAGATCGCCTTCCCGGCTCGCATACAGCACGCCGGTCCGCAGCCCGTAAGGCTCGAGTGCGCTTCTCATAAACGGCTGCGCTTCACCGCCCCTTCCAAACCGGTAAAGCCCCCGGCCAACGGAACTGGCCAAAAGCGACCCGCCCAGTTCTGTCATCGAAAATGGCAGGCCCTGGGTCTCATCATCTTGAATTGCCCAAACAGCCACTTTTGCAGGCCGCAGGCACGTCAACCCCGCACTCCGTGTCCCAATCCAAAGATTCCCCTCCAGGTCTTGATAAAGGGACCGAACGGCATCAAAGTCCCGGTTGAAGGCGTTCACCCGCACAAAAGAGGCAGCTCCGGCATCAAGCCGATACAGGCCCTGGTCCTCTGATCCCGCCCACACGGCGCCATCCGGCCCCGTTGCGATGCACACAATCGGAGCTTCAGGCAGCCCATGCTGCGCACGGTAGGACTGCCAATTCGTCCCGTCATGCGAGAAAACGCCACTCTCTGTCGCCGCCCACATTCGTCCGGAAGAATCAACGCATAAACGATTCGGCCGGACGCCGCGCATCTCTGGCGCCTGCCCAATCTGTCGGAAGCGCGTTCCGTCCCAGCGCAGCAACCCGCCCAGAAAACCCTCGACCCAGATTGAGCCCGCTGCATCTGCCGCCAACACACGAACGGATGTAATCGAAGGCGCCGGCGCATCAAAGGCGCCCGCCCGCCACCGGATAACCCCGCGTGGCGTTCCAATCCACACCGATCCGTCGCGATCTTCTGCCAGGCTGATGATTCTCGCCCCCGCCAAACCCTCCTGGTTCGCAAAGCCCTCCACCCGGCCACGGTAAAACCTGGCCAGCCCATTCCCGGTGCCCACCCACAACCCGCCGCTCTGGTCCTCCAGCAAGGCGCGCACGTGCAACGCCGGCAGACCCTCTCCAAGCCCAAAAACCTTAAACTGCACCCCGTCAAACCGCGCCAATCCCGCACCCGTCCCCACCCACAGATAACCATCCCGCGTTTGTGTGATGGCCCACACCGAATCCTGCGGCAGGCCTTGCCCCACACGCCAGGAACGGGACACAAACGCGCCATCCGGAACCAGCGTGGCTGTGCCCGCAAAGCCGGCAAGGCCCGTCAAAATGGCCCCGCTCACCAGCACACCCAGCACCCGGATCATGCAGCTTTTCCGCATCACAACAGCCACAGTATGGAAAACGGAGGCAACGGAAACAAGCCGCTCCGGGGTCTTATACACATCTTTATGCGTATTCACGCCGGAGCTCGTTCCAAGCTATAAATCCGGTCGCATGTAACCTGCGGAAGGGATCGAGCAGCGAATCCCGCACTCGAGGCTCCGCACGGTTGATATTGCAAAGCAAAGAGCCTGATATATTATTTAAGTGGAAGCGCTGGGCGTGAGCCTGCGCGTATCTGTGCGAACACAACAAGAATAGATGCGTTTTGCCGGCTCGACAGCCCGTAAGACTCAGAGCTGTAAGAATGTTTATGACTCAACGTAAAAAATCACTTGCGACGGCGCCCCGCCGTAACGCAGGCGCCTTCACTTTGATCGAATTGCTTGTCGTCATTGCGATCATCGCAATCCTTGCAGCCATGCTCTTGCCCGCTCTCAGCAAAGCCAAAGCAAAAGCACAACAGGCTAAGTGCATGTCCAACATGCGCAATTGGAGCGCAGCTCTGAACATGTACATGGGCGATTACAATGATTGCATTTCGTACATGGCCGAAGTCATTAGAAACCCGGACAACTCCCGCCCTCCTTTCGTTTTCGACCTGCTCGCGCCGTACGTAGCCAAGGTTACCGGTGGTAACTATGATCAGTCCGAGGCTTACACTTACGAATTGCGCAAGTGCCCCGGCGGAAGTTACGGCCCGGAACCCTTCGGAACCAGCACAGGCATCAAAAACTGGAACTGCTGGATCGGCGTCAATTACGGCCGCTATCAGCCGACCAAATTGGGAGCCATGTTTTACTATCGAAACCCGGGTAACAATCCCCCCATGAAAGGTTCCCGAATTCGGAATCCCTCCGATGCCATGGCGTTCATGGACACGCTATGGTACTATGTCTATTCCCCGGCCGAACCGGCCTGCAAGTTCAACGCTGACTCCGACGGGGACGGTATGAACGACACGATGGGGCAATATAAGCCCTTCAGTCACGGTCGGCCCACCGTCCACAGCCAGGGCGCCAATGTCGGTCTCTTGGATGGCCACGTTGAGAGAGTCGCCTACAAGAAACTTTGGAATATCGACGGCTCCGGCAACGTGACCCACTCGTTCTGGTGGCTGGACGACTAAGTTCCCATCATTCCCAACTTTGCTGCAGGCCACCAGATGCGGCTTTCCAACCCGCATCTTGCAATCCATAGTGTTGAAACCGTAGCAGTGAAACAACCCGGACCGCTGCTCGGCATAACGGATTTGGATGAACCGGCAGCCTTCAACGTGCGTTTGTGTTTGCCTGGCCCTGCTGGGATCTGCTCTGCCGCGGCCCGCTTTGGCTGATGCTCCCCCTCCCGCCTCCGAGGCAAGGTGGTTTGCCCGCGAATGGCAGTCCGAAGATGGCCTCCCGGAAAACAGCATCACAGGCGTGACGCAGGCCAGGGATGGCTATATCTGGGTTTCCACGCAGCACGCCCTGGCCCGCTTCGACGGGGTGCGATTCCTCAAAGCGGCGTTGCCAAACGCCCGTTCCTCGGTAGAACCCTCCATCCATGCCCTCCTGGCCGCAACGGGAGACGAACTGTGGGTCGTTATGGAGGGCGGCGTCGTCATGTCCCTTTCTCCCCGCGCAACCAATGTCTTCACCACAACGTCCGGTTTGCCAATGGGTCGTCCCATGGTCAGTGACCAGGATGGAAGCGGCGCTGTCTGGGTCGCCTATGCGGATGGCTCAGTCTGCCGGATCGCTCAAGGCAAGGTCGAGCGGTTCGATTCCCAACACGGATTATCGGGCGATGGCCCCTGCTGGCTGGCGGCCGATGTCGATGGCCAGATCTGGTTCGCCAAAGCCGGAAGGGTGGGAGTGTTCCGCAGCAATCAGTTCGTCTCGCTCATCAACCTCGGCCGCGCTCCGTTAAAGCTCTGCGCCGCCCGTGAGGGCGGATTATGGATCTGCGCAGGCTTGGATTTGTGGCGGCACACCCCAGGCCAGGAACCCATAAAAGCGGCAACTCTCGAACCGCCACGCACCTCGGCCAGCACACGCGTCATGCTCGAAGATCGCACCGGCGCCGTCTGGATCGGCACCGCCGCAGGACTCTTTCGCTATGATACGTTCGGCGTCACGGCTGTCGCCACATCGCATCCGGACATAACAGACCTCGCAGAGGATCGCGAAGGCAACATCTGGGCAGGCACCCGTGGCGGCGGTTTGAACCGAATAAGGCCCGGGGTGGTTTCTATCGAGTCGCCCGGCACGGGCCTCCCCTTCTCCACCGTGCGATCCATTTGCAGAGATGCCTCCGGATCCACCTGGGCCGTCAGCCAGGTGGGAACGGTCTGGCAAAAGTCCGGAGCCGAATGGCAAATCAACAACGGCCAGGGCGCCTGGCAAAGCGGCCGCGCCACATGCGTTTGCCCATCCGCCAATGGCGGCGTCTGGATCGGTACCCAGGACGATGCCATCCACCGTTGGATCAACGGAAAGGTCCTCACTCTCTCCAGGGAACATGGCCTCGAGGGCGGATCGGTTCGCGCCTTGCTCCTGTCTTCAAACGGCGACCTCTGGATCAGCCAGGAAAAAAGCAACGGCGTCCAACGCCTCAGAAATAACCTTTTCACAACCTTCCCTCTCCCGGTCGAAAGTCGCCCTGTAAGAGCCATAGCAGAAGATGTTTCCGGCAATATCTGGATGGGAACGGTGGGAGGTCACCTCTTCCGGACAAGCGGAGATAAACTCGCCGACGTAACCCCACCGCTTCCACGCCGCCCCATTCGGTGCCTCTATACCACCCCGGATGGCAGCATTTGGATCGGCTACGCAGGCATGGGCATCGGCCGAATCAAAAACGGCAGCTTCAGCCATGCCGCAGTTTCAAACGGCCTCCATGATGAATTCGTTTCACAAATCGCAGCAGACGCATACGGCAGCCTCTGGATCGGAGCCGACCACGGAATTTTTGAGGTCCGCCAGCGCGAACTGGAAGAGGTCATGGACGGCCGCCTGGAACGTGTGCGCTCCATGGTTTACGGTCGCGACGAGGGCTTGCCCAGCCTCCAGGCCGAATACGGCCATTGGCCCGTCATTTTGCGGGAGCCCTCCGGCGTGCTCTGGTTCCCCATGCGAACAGGCCTCGCCCGAATTCGCCCCGAGCCCATACGCACCAGTCATGTCCCACCCCCCGTGCGAATAGAAGGCGTGCTCCTGGACGGCAGGACGCTCCACCCGCAACAGGAACACAGACCTTCACCCGGCGACCCCACCGAGCAGGTCTTCTCTGTCCGCCCAAACCATCGAAGACTCGAGATATCTTTTACCGCCCTGAGTTTCGTTGCGCCGGATAAAGTCCACTTCAAACACCAGCTTCAAGGGCTCGACGATGAATGGAGCGCCCCGGCCACAACCCGAACGGTTATTTATCCTCGCCTCCCCCATGGAACATATCGGTTCGTCCTCACAGCCTGCAATCAGGCAGGGGTTTGGAACCCGGCCGGAACCGCCATGACTCTCGTTGTAAGTCCCTTTTACTGGCAAACGTGGTGGTTCCGCTCTGCCGCCTTTCTTTCATCCGCACTGCTTATTGTAGGTCTCGTCCGCTTCGCTTCGTTCCGCTCGCTCCAACGACGGCTCTCCCACCTCGAACGCGAAACCGCAGTCCAACAGGAACGCGCCCGCATCGCAAAAGACATCCACGACGACCTCGGGGCAAGCCTCACCCAGATCGCTCTGCTCGGCGACCTGGCCCGGGATGACCGCGCCAACCCCGAAAAACTCGAGTCCCATGTAAACAACATCGCCGCAACCGCACGCAGCGGAGTCAAATCCCTCGAGGAAATCGTCTGGGCCGTCAATCCACGAAATGACACCCTCGCTCACCTCCTCGGCTACGTCGGACAATACGCAGTGGACTTCCTCCAGTCGGCACGAATCAGGTGCCGCATCGATTTCCCCGAACAACTCCCGGATCTTACCGTCCCATCCGATCTCCGGCACAATCTCTTCCTTGCCGCCAAGGAAGCTCTCAACAATGTCGCCCGGCACGCCGGAGCCACAGAGGTCTGGCTCCGGGCCTCTATCTCAAACCGCTCCCTTTGCCTCGCAATCGAAGACAATGGCCGGGGCTTCCATCAGGAACAAACCAATCGTCCAGGCAACGGCCTCAGAAACCTCCAGCAGCGGTTGACGGAAGTTGGCGGCGTCTGCAACGTCCAAAGCGCCCCGGGCCACGGCACCCGGGTTCGCATCGAAGTCTCCCTCAAACGCTAGCCCTCCCAACACACCCATCCTGCCCGCGTAAAACCCCATCCCGCCACGGGAAACGCGGCCCACACACCTCTTCTGTTTTCATTGTTTCCTCGCGAATTTTCCCTATCGTACACTTCCAATGAGCGATGCGCCGGTGATCACAGTCTCCCTGGTCGAGGACGTGGCAGGCACGCGGGAAAACCTCCTCAAGCTGCTCGGCCGTGCGCCCTCCTTGAAGTGCCTGGCAGCTTGCGCCACGGCAGAGGAAGCCCTGGACACCATCGCCAAACAGCCGCCAAATGTCCTCCTGGCGGATATCAATCTGCCGGGCATGAGCGGCATCGAACTGGTGGCCAAACTCAAGCCCCGTCTTCCCAAAATGCAGGTGCTCATGCTGACAACTTACGAGGACAGCGACCTGATTTTCGAATCGTTGCGCGCCGGGGCCAGCGGTTACCTCATCAAAAACATGCCCGCGGCCGAGCTGGTCCAGGCCATAGAACATGTCCATGCCGGCGGCGCGCCCATGTCCATGCAAATCGCCCGCAAGGTCGTCGGCTTCTTCCAGCAATCCGGCCACGCCGCCCCATCCCTGGAGGGCCTCACAAAACGCGAGCAGGAAATCCTCCAATTGCTCGCCAAAGGCTACCTCTACAAGGAAATCGCAGACCAGCTCGGCATCAGCCCCAGCACCGTCCGCGCTCACCTGCACACCGTGTACGAAAAACTCCATGTCCATTCCAGGACCGAGGCGGTTGTCAAACTCATGGAAGGCAAGGTGCCGCTCCCGAAGGAACGCTAGAACGAATGTTCTATGCCCCATAATCAACGGGGATATTATATTCCCCCAATGATGTGTCGTTCTGTTCCCCCCGAAATCGCCTTGTGCCTGATGCTCGCCGTCACCACCACAGCCGGCGGCGCCTCAATAAAGCCCATCCCGGCAATGCCTCCCGGCGTTCGTTTCGAAGCCGACATCGAGTTTCTCGCGCCCGGCCGCCTCGAACGGGCAGATTTGTATTTGCCCACCAGCGCCTCTCCCAGCCACCGGGTCCCGGCTGTAGTCATGATCCACGGCGGCGGTTGGAGCGGCGGTGACAAACGCGCCCCGAGAGAAATCAACATCGGCACCAACCTCGCGCTCAACGGTTACATCGCGATGAGCATCAATTATGTCCTCTCCACCAACGGCCTCGTCACCTGGCCCGCAAACCTGCACGACTGCAAAACAGCCGTCCGCTGGCTCCGAAAAAACGCCCAACGCCTGGGAGTGAACCCCGATCGCATCGGCGTCATTGGCGGCTCAGCCGGCGGACACCTCTCCGCCATGCTGGCCGTCACCGGCCCCGATGATCGCCTCGACCCTCCCGCACCCTACGGGGATTATTCCTGCCGCGTCCAGTGCGCGGTGGATCTCTACGGCCCCGCCGACCTGCTCCTGCGCGGCGATGCAAAATGGCTCGGGAAAAAACGAACCGAAGCACCCGATCTCTACCGCGCCGCATCCCCCATCTCTTACGTGGACGCATCAGACCCGCCCATCCTCATCCTCCACGGCACAGCCGACAAAACAGTGGATGTGGAACAATCAGAGCTGTTCGCTGCCGCATTGAAAAAAGCCGGCGCCCGGCACGAGCTGGTCATCATCGAGGGCGCCCCGCATACGTTCCACCTGCAACCAAAACAGCGCGATCTCCGGCCACTGGTCCTGGGCTTTTTCGACCAGCATCTGAAAGGGAAGTCCCGGCTTTCCCCGGACAACTCCCCCGCCGCACCGGCACGGAATTGAACCAAACCGCGCCAAACCTGTTTCTCATGAATCCCACCTTCCGCTGGCTGCCCCTCGCAACCGCGTTACTTCTCGCAATCGCTTTTTCATCCGCTCGCGCAGCCGTGTTCTGCGTGGACTCGACCGCCGGCAGCGACTCCAATGCCGGAAGTGAATCAGCGCCCTGGAAAACGTTGTCCAAGGTCAACACCACGGTGTTCAAGCCCGGCGACCGCCTCCTGTTCAGATCGGGCCGCGCCTGGACGGGACAACTGAATCCCAAAGGCTCCGGCATGGCCGGCAACCCCATCATTATAGACCGCTATGGCAGCGGCCCAAAACCCGTTATCAATGGAAATGGATCCACCGGGTGGGGCACGGTTTACCTGTTCAACCAGGAGTATTGGGAAATCAACAACCTCGAAATCACTAATGATGCGGCCGAAGGCGGCGACCGGCGCGGCGTCTATCTCAGCGCCTCTAATTACGTCGGAACCGTTGTGGACCACCTTTACGTCCGCAACTGCCACATCCACCACATCAAGGGCCTGGTCCATCAAACCAGCGATTCCGCAAAACGAACCGGTGGCGTCATCCTCGAAGTGATCGACGATACGCCCGTGCCCACGCGTTTTAATGATATTCGCATCGAGAACTGCGTCATCTCAACGGTGGACAATATCGGGATCGCTCTGAATAACAAAGTATCCGTCGGTGATTACCCGGGCACTCCCGCCTGGGAAGCGCGCAAATTCACCGGCGTGCTCATCCGCGGCAACTCGATCAACGATGTCGCCAAGAACGCCATGATCATTCGCATGACGGATGAAACCGGGCTGGTCGAGAGAAATGTATGCTGGGATACCGCCTACCGCGCCTTCACCGGCAACACCATCTTTTCCCGAAGCGCCCGCGGCACGGTCTTCCAGTATAACGAAGGCTACCTCAATCGCGCCGGCGAACTGGATCCAACGAAAACTGCCGACGGCTCGCTCTATGACGCCGACATTCAAAGCCCGGGATGCGTCTTCCAATACAGCTACAGCCACGACAACGCGCACGGCCTTTACTGGCAGTGCACACACGCTGCGGACTCCAATGTGATCGTCCGCTACAACATCAGCCAGAATGACAAAGGCATTATCTTCTGCATGAATTACGATGCCGTGAGCACCTATGTCTATAACAACACGGTGTTCATCGGAAAGCACCGCTCACCCAAAATCATTGACGAGCGCAGGAACGGCATCAAATCGTACTGGTTCTACAACAACGTGATTTATAACGAAAGTCCCACGGCGGCCTACAGTTGGTTCAATGCGAACCGAACGTTTCACGGCAATGTCTTCTATGGCGAGCATCCGGCCGGCGAGCCCGCAGACCCGGCCAAACTCACCAGCGACCCCTTGCTGATCGGCCCCGGCGCCGGAGCCATCGGCTTGCACACTCTCACCGGATACAAGCTTCAGCCCGGTTCCCCCTGTATCAACACCGGTTTTGTGGTCCCGAACAACGGTGACCGGGATTTTTGGAGGCATGCGGTTCCGTTCAATGCCCTGCCCGACCGCGGCGCGCATGAATGGTCGCAGGACTCCACCAACCTGCCGCCGGCGAACCGCGCAACCATTCGCGACGGCGCCAGCGCCGGTGTGAACATCGACGAGGAAGCCGCCGGGTATGTCATGGTGAAGCATCACACGAACGGGCTGTCAGCCAAGGGCTACTTCGCTTTCGATCTCTCCGATTTACATGTCGATCCGTCCTCCCCCGCCGCCCTTCGCGTGGTCCGCGCGACCAATTCGGGCGCGCATCGTGTCCGGTTATGGGCGCTGGACCAGTCCTACCCCGGCATGAGCAATGACATCATCTGGAACACCGCGCAGGCAAATGAAGTTTCCGGCAATGACCTCCTTGTCGAGGGGACGCTCACCGCCACTCGCTTCGGAGATTACATGGCCGATGCCGGGCCCGGCACAAACAGCTTCACCCTGCCGCCCCCCTGGACCCGCTTCATCCAGCAAAACCGGCTTGTGCTGGCCCTCACCGGCGTTGACGACCCCGAAAACTCGCAGGGCGGCTTCAGGGCCGCTCTCAGCGACACTGCCCGGCTGCCTGCCCTCGCCTTTGTCCAACAGGATGCCGAACCGCCCGTCCGAATCACAGCATGCGAGCTCCTGGAGAACCGGTTCTTCCGGCTTTCCTTTACCGCCAGCCCTTCCTCAGCCTTCAGCATTATTACCTCGAACAGCCTTTCGGTCCCCCTCGGCGAGTGGGAACCGCGCGGTCTGGCAACAGAAACCTCCGAAGGC
>CAYNZC010000068.1:0-2118 GCA_964401575.1 uncultured Verrucomicrobiota bacterium | reverse complement strand
CCTCCCTCAGGTTTTTCCAGCCCGTTTCAGCTTTGAGGTGTTTGACACCAGCGGCGCAGTCTGGCTACCTTTCAGTCATGGCTGGCGCTGAGAAACCAATCGGCATTGCTCTGCTTATTTGCGACCGGGTGATCACCGACGCGGTCACGCACGAAAAGACTCTGGTCAGTACCTTCAACCAGGTCCTCGCAAAGTCACTCCCATGCGTACACCCGCGCATGACAATATTCGTGGCCGTAACGAACGGTCGTGGAACAACGGAGGCTGAAATACGCTGTGTGAACGAGTCACACGGACAGATCGAGGTCTTTGGAATGAAGGGGTCAATCCCCTTTGCTGATCCAAACCAGGTGGTCGAAATGAGCTTCCGATTTAATAACGTGACCTTCGCCAACCCGGGTTTGCACTGCATTGAGTTTCTCTGCGACGGCGACCTGGTCTTGCAAAGTCGCTTCAATGTCGGTATCGTCGGGCCGGGACATTCAACATGAACACGATTACCCAAGAGACGCCGCACTTCCTCTCCTTGCAGGATGAATCATCTGCCGATCTGGCCAGGGGGATGGGAAGTGAGTTGCACTCCACATACTTCGAGTTTCACGTGGACATGCCGCTTCTGGCGGGCGTGTCAGTGTCAGAAATGTCCGACTCGGAATTGCTGACTGCGGCGGAGAAAGCCGGCACGTTCGACTTCCTGAACTCACCCGAGGAGGACGGCTACAACGATCTGCTCCCGATCCGTGAATAAATGGGACGTCGTTCTCTTAAGCTTCCCGTTCACTGACCTCTCCACCACAAAGGTCCGGCCGGCGGTAGTGGTTTCACCCGACAGTTATAATTCCACGAGCCAGGACGTCGTTGTCGTTCTGATTACCACCAATACCGCGCGGCGCAGTCCGTTTGATCTTCTCCTTCAAAAATCTCATCCCGAGTTCCTCCAGACCGGGCTGCGCTACGATTCCGCAATTCGTACCGATAAGCTTTTCACTCTAAACAGGCGATTGGCAGTTGCATCGATTGGCCGCTTCGGTCCTCAACTAAAAACAGACGTCGAAAAGCAACTGAGGCTTTTCTTTCAGCTCCCGGGCGAGCAATTAACGCTCAAAATCTAGGAACGCTGGCCCCGTAGCCGCATCCCCATATAGGCCCCGGTTTCGCAGTGCAAACCTCGTTCCACTGAGAAGCTCTTCCCATTCCCTTGTTCGATGTTCCGGGTCCTCCGCCTTCGATTCTTCCCCCGTTCGCTGTTCGATGTTTCAGCATTTCAGCATTTCCACTTTTAAACTCAGGTCTCAGGTTTCCTATTTCAGGTTTCCCCATAACTCAGGTCTCAGATTTCAAGTTTCAGGTTTCAGGTTTTTCCAGCCGGTTTTCTCCCTCAGGTTTCCCCCCTTCGACGTCCTTGCCCCTCTCCCCTCTCCATGCTCTCATTTACCCATGGAACCGGACAAGACCGCCCTGCGCCTGCCCCTCATGAGAAGCTTCAAGGAGGCTGCCGCCCTCTCCACAAAGAATAATGACCCCTTCTACCTCGACGCCTTTGCTTTCCAATGCTGGCTGGGCGACCTGCTGAGCACAACCATCGCCGAATACGCCGAAAAGAAAAATCCCAGGAACCGCCTCCTCCAATCCGGCCAGGCATGGCAAGGCTTTCAGAAGCTCTTCGCCAAAGCCGGGGACGAGGATTTCCCGACAATCCTTTCCCACCTCCTCCGCTTCGCAGAGCACGACGACCCGCAAGCCGCAAATCTCCGTCAGGCTCTAATCCCGCTCTCGCTCGAACACGAATGCACGGGCGAATACTTCGGCGCCAAATCAGCCAGACCCACCCCCGCATTACTCTCCGCTTCCATCGGAATCATTCGCCGCAGCCTGGTTCGTTGGTGCGATTGGCTCGACGCCTCGGTCCATTTCGATACCCACGCCCTCTGGCGCCTGGCCCCGGCTGCTTTCAATCCGGATCCCGACAAACGCGAACTCGCCGCCCTCGGCATTCAACAATGCTACCTCGCCCACTGCGACGATTCTGCCAAAGCGCGATGGCTATCGAGCTTCTCGGAAGCTGCCGAGCGCTTCAAAGATTCCACGAAATGGCCAACCCTCGGCCGCGCCATGAGC
>CAYNZC010000067.1:5561-24575 GCA_964401575.1 uncultured Verrucomicrobiota bacterium | reverse complement strand
GGGGTGATTTCAGGAATTTAGTTCGTGACAGCCAATTCGGAGCGGATATATTTCTTCGCTCTCGATAGCGACCCTATCGTCTAGCGGTTAGGACACCGCCCTTTCACGGCGGCGGCACGGGTTCGAGTCCCGTTAGGGTCGCCATTTTATTCTCCCGATGCCACTGATATTGGGATGGGTAGCGAGCCGGGTTTGCGTGGGAAGCGGATGGCGAGCATAGAAACGGCATTCTTTCGCTTCTAGAGCTTGCTCTTGCTGCCGGGATTTCCTAAAAAACTAGGGGCGTTCCCAACAGGAAAAACACCCTGTGCGGCGGCGCAGATTAAATACACCAGCACACGATCAATTTATGTCCGCAACTGAAGAATTAAAGAGCGCGCCTGCCCTGCAAACCCTCCCCGGGGATGACGTTCGGCAGATCATGTGGCGTTTTGCCGATCGCTACGACCTGGCGATGCTCCTGCAATCCGCGCGATCGGTGGCGCGGGGTCCGGTGGCCCGGCTTGTGGCGGAAGGTGCGCGCAATTCACATGAATGGACGGAAGAGAAGGCAGGCCTGCTTCGAGTGTTTGACGAGAGCGGCATTACGGCGGCTTTTCTGGATCCGGAGCATGGGGGCATCATTGAAGGTCCCAAGAACATGGCGCTTGCGCTTGTGGCCTTTGAGCTTGCGTGGGTGGATGCCGGTGCCGCCACCAGCAGCCTTGCGGGGAATCTCGGGCTGGCGCCTATTCACGAATGCGGAACGCCGGAGCAACGCGCACATTATATGACTTTGGCCGCGCCGCCGAGGCCCGGGGAGGATAGACGCCATATACGCGCGGCCTTTGCGCTGACCGAGCCGTTGCCATTCGTGGGTGTCGAGACGGGAATGCTGAGTGGGAAGGTCCGTATTGCAGAATGGGCCGATGGAAGCGAACCGATGCTGCAGGTGGAGAAGCGCGGCCGATTTATCACGGGCATGGGATTTGCGAACGTTGTGACTGCTGCTGTGGTGTCGGACGACAAGCGCATCAAAGGCAGTTGCATGGTGATATTGGAGGAGACAGATCCGGGCACGTTCGATCGGGGCATACCCACTCGCAAGCTGGTGCACCAACTGAGCTCGACGCGTGATCCGGTGTTCAACCAGGAAGTGCCTGCGAGCCGGATTATTGGCGGTTACACGATCAGGGACGGGGTGATCATTCCGAATTTTTCGCACAGTGAGATCATTGAAGCGGTTTTTCGCCGCACGCGGGTGACTGTTGGCCTTATGACATCCGCCAAGCTGCTCTCTGCGGTGGAGCCTGTGATTATGTATCAACGCCGCCGTTTTCGGGGTGGTGAAGGCGCCCCGGGCACTCCGCGGTACGAATTGGGTCTTCAGCAGAAGGAGGATGTTTTGCAGCGTCTTGTGGATGTGTGGGCCACGGGTGAGGCGAGCGCGTCGCTGGGGTTTGAGGCAGCGCGTGTGTTTGATGTGCTGGATCCTCTTGAGAGGGAAAAGGACGCTTTTCTCGCATCGAAAAACCTGACGGGCCGGGCGGCGTTCAAAGCGGTTTCAGCCGTGCATACGGATGCTATTGAACTGCTTGCTCTGAGGTCCAAGACAAATCCGGACACGCGCCGGATTGCCGAACTGGAAGCAAATCCCCTCGTCCGGTACGTGATTCTTGACGCCCTGGCAAACGTGTTGTGTCCGGCGTGCAAACTGTGGAACACCGGGTACGGGGCGAACGTGATGCGCGAAGCCGTGAGCCTGATGGGCGGGTATGGAGTTACGGAGGATTGTCCCGGCTTTCTCGGGCACAAGTGGATGGACGCGCAACTGGAGGCCACTTACGAGGGGCCGGAAGCGGTGCAACGGTTGCAGCTCTCGATCACAATGACCAACGAGATCTTTCTTGCGCAGGTACAGCAATGGATTCGAGAGCTTCGGAAACTTGCGGGCAGGAAGCCGGCTTCGGGGGCCTGCGCCCTTGCCACGGCCATGGAGCTTTGGGTGTGGACGCTCCAGCACTTGCAGAAGGCGACCGATGCCGAGGGCGGGCGGCTTTACCACAAGTCGCGGCAGGGCGTGACGTTCCCGCTGGCAGACGCGCTCTGCTGGTTGCTGGCTGTGCGCCAGTTCATACTGGACATTCGGGAATTGGAGAGTAAAGGGGCCGAAAACCCGGCGCTTGCCGAAGGACTTGCGGGCCTGGTCGCCTTTTATGATGACCTGGCCCATGTTCAGGTGGCGCGTGCTGCCGGCGAGGTCGGACGCATTTGCGCCGAGCTGGTTTACGGGTACAAGGCGCATCCTGCCTGGACGGATGAAGCCTGCAACTCCTGCTATTCGGCGGAGGAACTTCAGTCCCTCGAAGGGTTTATCCCCGGCATTGACAGTTCCGCGCGCTCCTGTTCGGACGTAGCGGATGCCGGAAAGGCTCACGCGGACAAAGCGGGTCCGTGCTGCGGGGCGGACGGCACTGAGGGTTTTGTCCGGCTGCGGGTGCGGATGGACAGGTGCCTTGCCGGGGCGCGTCTTGCGAAGGACCGTGCGGCGGATGCCCTGACCAAAGTGATGACACGTGAAGCTTTGGATTATCCTGCTTGAGCACAGCGAATACTACCAGCCAGGCGGACGTGGCCGCGACATCCATCGAACGGCAGAAGATGGATGTGGACATCGTATGTGTCGGGTTTGGGCCGGCCACAGCCGGGTTCCTATCCACCCTGTCGGGGAAGTTGATGACTGCGGATGGAAGCCCTGCCTTTGAGAGCCGGGTATCTCCGGGAATGCCTCTGCAGGTTCTTTGCTACGAGCGCGCGGACGATGTTGGTTTCGGGGTTTCCGGGGTTGTTACACGCGCGCGGGCAATCAAGGAGAGCTTTCCGGACCTTGATCCTGCGGAGATCCCGATGTCAGCGCCTGTCAGCGACGAGAAGGTTCTTTATTTGCTGGACCCGGGGGGCGCGAGCAGGAGGTCCACAGCGCTGCGGTGTGCCGATGCCTGCATCAAAGCCTTTTCCGGTCTGCTGCCGTTCAAGGATTACGCTCTTGAATTGCCGTGGACGCCGGATTTTCTGCACAAGGGGGACGGGGTGTTGTTGTCCATGGGGCAGTTCATGCAGTGGGTGAGCGCCAGGGTGCAAAGCGCCGGGACAGTTCAAATCTGGCCGGGGACGCCGGTATCCGAAGCATTGATTGACGCGGGTGAGGTGAAGGGTGTGCGACTGATTGACCAGGGGGTGGACAAGCAGGGGCGCCCTGCGGAAGGATTCATGCCCGGCATGGACATCCAGGCGGCGCTTACCGTGGTTGGCGACGGTCCGGTTGGTCCGATTGGGCAGCAGATTGACAGGGCTTTCGGCATGCCGGAGGGACACCACATGCGCGACTGGGCGGTGGGGATGAAGTTCGTGGTGGATCTTCCGGAGGATACCGGGTTAAAGCCCGGGTTTGTGCTGCACACGTTTGGATACCCAGAGCCGGAGATTTTCGGGTTCATGTATGTTCATCCCGACCGGATCGCATCGCTGGGAATCTTTGTTCCGTCGTGGTTCGACAGTCCGGTCAGGACTGCGTACACGTACTTGCAGCACTGGATGCTTCACCCGGGGCTCTGGCAGCATTTGAAAGGGGCGAAACTGCGTTCCTGGGGGGCCAAAACCCTGGGCGAATCCGGACGTCGCGGAGAGCCGCACCTTGCGGGCAACGGATATGCCCGCATTGGCGAGGGTAGTGGAACGACAAATGTTCTCACCGGCTCGGGTGTGGACGAAGCCTGGATCAGTGGCGTTCAGCTTGCTGAAGCGGTGGTGGAGTTATTGAAGGAAAAGAAGCCTTTTACGCGCGAGAACCTCGAACAGACCTATGTGCGCCGGCGCAGACAAAGCTGGCTTGACGAGGAAGCGCGTGTGGCGGAGAAGTCCCGGGACGGGTTTCAGAAGGGAGTGGTTTACGGGATGATTGGGATGGCGCTGGCCGGGCTCACCAAGGGGCGGTTGACGCTTGGGGGGCACCCGCTGCGGCCACACGAACGCGTGCCGACATTGGAAAAGTATTACGCCGGCCGGATTCGGGCCGCCGAGATTGAGCAATTGCGGAAAGAGTGTCACATCAAGGGCACATCCCTGCATGCCGCGCTGATGCATCGGGTAGGCTGGCGGGGCATTCCGTACGACGGGAAGCTATTGATGTCCCACCAGGATGCGCTGCTGCTTGGCGGCAAAGTACAGGCGCCGCCCGGCTATGCCGACCATGTGGTCTTTCTTTACCCGGAGCTCTGTGAGAAATGCGGCACCCGGATTTGCATTGAACTGTGTTCGGGCCAGGCGATAACGCCCGGAGAGAGCGGGGTGCCGGCTTTCGACCGCGAGAAGTGCGTCCATTGTGGCGCGTGCATGTGGAATTGCTCGCAAGCCCATCCCGAGGATGCGGAGCGGATGAACATCTCCTTCAGGGCGGGCACAGGCGGGCTGCATTCAGCGGAGAATTGATCGCCCCCCGGCGGGACGGGATCTTTCCTCCTGCGTATTAAACAACCAGCTTTGAGAGCAGTTCCTCGTTGGTTTTGTGCTTTTTCAGGGCGGCCACGAGTGTTTCCATTGCCTCGACAGGGTTCAGGTCCACCATTGTTCGGCGCAGTTTGCGCACGGCTTCGATCTGGTGTTTTGGAAAGAGCTTTTCCTCTTTGCGGGTGCCGCTTTTTGGGATGTCGATGGAAGGGAACAGGCGGCGATCGGACAGCTTTCGGTCGAGAATCAGCTCCATGTTTCCGGTGCCTTTGAATTCCTGGAAAATGAGTTCATCCATGCGGGAGCCGGTGTCCACCAGAGCGGTTGCGAGAATGGTTAGCGAACCGCCTTCCTCGATCTTGCGGGCGGAGGCGAACATCTTGCGCGGGATTTCGAGCGCGCGGGCGTCCACACCGCCGGTCATGGTGCGTCCACTGCCGCCATGCACGCTGTTGTAAGCGCGAGCGACGCGGGTGATGGAATCCAGGAGGACAAAGACGTCCTTGCCGGCCTCCACCATGCGGCGGCAGCGCTCGATCATGAATCGGGAGAGGCGGACGTGGGTTTCGAGATCCTGGTCATTGGAGGAAGCGACGACCTCTGCATTGACGGAGCGTTGGAAATCGGTGACCTCCTCCGGGCGTTCGTCAATGAGAAGAACCATCACGTGCACTTCGGGGTGGTTTTCTGTGATGGCGTTGGCGATCTGCTTGAGGATTGTGGTTTTGCCGGTGCGTGGCGGAGCGACGATGAGGCCGCGTGTGCCCTTGCCGAGCGGGGTGACCATGTCGATAACGCGGGTTTCGATGAGGTCGGGTGTGGTTTCGAGCCGGAACTTCTCGATCGGGTCGATCGTGGTGAGGTTTTCGAAGCGCATGGTGCGCGTGTAATCCTCGAAAGGCATGCCGTTGACCTTCTCGACGGCCTTTAGCTGGGGGCTATTGCCGCGGTGAGGGGGTTGGGTGGGGCCTTCCACCAGGCTGCCCTCGCGCAGAAAATTGCGCTTAATGGTATCCGGCGTAACAAAGATGTCGGTGGGTTTGGGGTGGAAATGGGCTTCGGCGGTGCGGAGGAAGCCGAACCCCTTTTCGGAGATCTCGAGATAGCCCGAGCCCCGAACTGTCGTGGCGTTATTATTGTTTTCTGACTTACTGGCCGTGTTCATATTTTGTGATTCGAAGGTTCGGAAAAAATCCCCGAAAAACCATTAGAGTTTTGAATTTTTGGGAAGCAGCCGCTTGAAAAACCAACCGCTGCATGCGGCTATACAATCCTTCGATATCCTATGAATAATGCGAATTAGCGCCGGAGGCAACTCTTTTTTTCCAGTAGTTTTTTTTCTAGTTCCGGACCGTGGTGATTTTAGACCACCAGAGGAGGTCCTGGATGGTGCCGGGATCGGGGTTGGGGGTGTTGTAACCGAGGCGGAGTTTGACACCGGCGGCCGTCTTGCGGTTTGCTCGCCTAGCCCATCCTTTGCATCGCTGTGTCCAGGCGTTGGAGGACGCGGTCTTTGCCGAGAATTGCGATCAGATGGTAAAGGCTCGGTCCGGCGGTGCGTCCGCAGCAGGCAAGGCGCGTGGGATGCACGAGCACGCCTGTTTTGATCCCGAACTCCTGCGCGACGGATTTAAGCGTGGCGCCGACCGGGTCCGCTTCGAAGGGCTCCAATTTTTGAAGCGCCTCGCGCAGTCTCTGGAGCCGGGGTTTGTTTTCGGGGACGAATTCCCTGGCGGTGGCTTCGGCATCGTATTCGAGAGTGTCGGTGAAATAGAAGCCCGCGTAGGCGGGGAGCTCGCCGAATAGCTTGAACTTGCCTTTGCAGGTGTCCATGGCGGATTTCACGTAGGACAGAGGAAACGCATTTGTATCGAATCCCGCCTTGTTCAGGGCATGGATAGACAGTTCGTAGAAGCGCTCATCTTTCATGTCCCGGACGTATTCGCCTGTGAGCCACTGGAGCTTGGTCATGTCAAACCGGGCATTGTGCCGGAGAATTTGCGGCAGATCGAACAGTTCGATGACCTCTTTGAGGTCCATTTTTTCCCGGTTGTTTTTCGGGGACCAACCCAGGAGGCAGAGGTAATTCACCAGCGCCTCGGGCGCATACCCTTCCTGCATGTAGGTTGTGAGAGAGGCGCCCTGGTCGCGCTTGCTCATCTTGGTGCCGTCGATGTTCAGAATAAGCGGTATATGCGCGTATTTGGGTGGATGAACTCCGAAGGCTTTGAACAGGGCGATATGCTTTGCGGTGTTGCTGAGGTGGTCCTCGCCTCGAATCACGTGCGTGATGCTCATCTCGAGGTCGTCAACCACGTTGACAAGATGGAACACAGGCTGCCCGTCCGAGCGGACGATGACGAAGTCGGGATCCAGTTGCTCGCGGTCCGTGAGTTCGCGGCGGACATCGCCCACCACCAGATCCTGGATGAGCACCGGTTCCTTTGACATCTTGAACTTGATGGCCCCTTCGTGCTCGTAAGCCAATCCGTGCGAAAGGAGTCCCTGAACGCGGCGAAGGTAGTTCTCTTTGCGCTGGCTCTGGAAGTAGGGGCCGAAATCACCCTTGCTCGGTCCGGTGGCGTCTGCGCTGATGGGGCCTTCGTCCCAGTCGAGCCCGAGCCAGCGGAGACCGTCGAGAATGACGTTGACGGCTTCCAGCGAGTTGCGCGCAGCGTCCGTGTCCTCGATGCGCAGCACGAACGTGCCGCCGGTATGACGCGCATAAAGCCAGTTAAACAGCGCCGTCCTGGCTCCGCCAATGTGGAGGAAGCCGGTTGGACTTGGCGCAAAACGCACTCGTGGTTTCATAGTAGCTTTCCGGAAAAAACCCAAGGTGAGAATAGCTCCTTGAGATCAGGTTGCAAGGTTCGTTCGGCGATTATCCCGTTGGAGTTGCGAGGGGGCCCACAACAGCCCCCTCGCCCCGCACCCTGTTTCCCCTTGCGGACCCGCTTTGCACGGGAAACTCTGAATACTATACGCAGTATTCAGCCTGAACCTTACAACACCCGGTGTGACAATAGTTGTCATCCTGGATTATAAAATGCGTCGTAAAAGAGAATCAGCACGCGGCTGGGCCCTGGCGTGGTACCATGGGGGGCGGGATGAATGAGACTGTGGTACGGAGAATGAAGAATGGTGGCTGGTATAAAATCATATCTACATATCATGATATGTTGATTTGTTTGCGGATAGGCGTATGATGCCTCTGTAACGTTGTATATGAACACTGGTAAAGACGACATCCTGAAAGGCATTCTGGGAGAGCGGATCGTGATCCTGGATGGGGCCATGGGAACCATGATCCAGCAGCACAGGCTCTCGGAATTGGACTTTCGCGGGGCGCGGTTTGCCGAGCACTCCACGGATTTGAAGGGCAACAACGATGTGCTGAACCTTACGCGACCGGGCCTGATCAAAGCGATTCATCGGGAGTATTTGGATGCCGGGGCGGATATCATTGAGAGCAACACATTCAATTCCACGTCCATTTCCCTGGCGGATTACAAGCTCGAAGGCCATGCCTATGAACTGAACCTGGAGGGAGCGCGCCTGGCGCGGGCGGCGGCCGACGAGGTCATGGAATCACAGCCGGGCCGGACCTGTTTTGTAGCCGGCGCTCTTGGTCCTACCAGCAAGACCGCATCGATTTCGTCCAAAGTCAGCGATCCGGGATTTCGTGCGGTAACGTTTGACGACCTGGTCGGCGCGTACCATGAGCAGGCCAGGGGATTAATTGATGGGGGTGCGGACCTGCTGCTCATTGAGACCGTTTTTGATTCGCTGAACTCGAAAGCTGCGCTTTTCGCGGTGCATCAGCTCTTTGACGAGATGCGGCGGCGCATGCCTGTGATGGTTTCATTCACCATTACGGATCTGAGCGGACGCACCCTGTCCGGGCAGACCGTGGAGGCGTACTGGAACACCGTTTCGCACGCGGACCTGTTGAGCGTCGGGATCAATTGCGCACTTGGTCCCAAGGAAATGCGTCCGTTCATCGCGGAACTTTCAAAGATTGCGGGGGTGAACGTCAGCGCATATCCGAACGCGGGATTGCCCAACCCGATGCTGCCGACGGGTTTTCCCGAGACGCCGGAGACCCTGGCTCCCCAACTGCGGGAATGGGCGCAAAATGGTTGGCTTAACATCGTGGGTGGATGCTGCGGGACGACCCCGGAGCACATCCGGGCGATTCACAGGGCGATGCAAGGGCTGCTTCCGCGCGTTCCGCCGAAGCCCGAGCCCTACACGCGGCTTAGCGGGTTGGAGGCGCTAAACATCCGGCCTGACACAAACTTTGTAAACATCGGAGAGCGCACGAATGTGACCGGCTCGCCCAAATTCGCGAAGCTGATACTTGCGGGGGACTACGAGGCGGCGCTGACCGTGGCGCGCCAGCAGGTGGAGAATGGGGCGCAGATGATTGACGTGAACATGGACGAGGGGATGCTCGATTCCAAGGCGGCCATGATCCGTTTCCTGAACCTTGCCGCGTCCGAGCCTGACATTGCGCGTGTGCCTGTGATGATTGACAGTTCAAAATGGGAGGTTATTGAAGCGGGCCTGAAATGCATCCAGGGCAAGGGGGTGGTCAACTCGATCAGCCTTAAGGAAGGTGAGGAAACGTTACTGGCCCAGGCGCGTTTGATCCGGCGCTATGGCGCGGCCATGGTGGTGATGGCTTTTGACGAGAAAGGGCAGGCGGATTCTTTTGAGCGCAGGATTGAAGTTTGCGAACGTTCCTATCGCCTGCTGACGCAAAAAGCGGGTATTCCCCCGCAAGACATCATATTTGATCCGAACGTGCTGACCGTAGGGACGGGCATCGAGGAGCATAACAACTATGCGATGGACTTCATTCGGGCCACACATTGGATAAAACGGAACCTGCCGATGGCGCGCGTGAGTGGTGGCATCAGCAACGTTTCATTTTCGTTCAGGGGAAACAACGTTGTTCGCGAGGCGATGCACGCCGCATTCCTGTATCATGCCGTTCAGGCCGGGCTGGATATGGGAATCGTGAATGCCGGCATGCTGGCTGTTTACGAGGAAATTCCGCCGGTGCTGAAGGATCTTGTTGAAGACGTGCTGTTGAATCGGCGTGCAGATGCGACGGACCGTTTGATCAAGTATGCAGAGCAGGTAAAAACAAAAGACCGAGCTGAGGTTGTTCAGGACGAATGGAGATCCGGGACGGTGGAGGAACGGTTGTCGCACGCGCTGGTGAAAGGGGTTGTGGATTTCATTGAGGAAGATGTGGAGGAGGCTCGAAAGAAGTACCCACGGCCCCTGGATGTCATCGAGGGGCCTTTGATGGCCGGGATGAACGTGGTTGGCGATCTTTTTGGCTCCGGCCGGATGTTTCTGCCGCAAGTCGTGAAGAGTGCCCGTGTGATGAAGAAAGCTGTGGCATGGCTGCTACCCTTCATGGAGGCGGAAAAGAAGGCGCTCGGGAATTACCGGGCGCAGGGCAGAATTCTGCTGGCGACCGTAAAGGGGGATGTGCATGACATCGGCAAGAACATTGTTGGCGTTGTTTTAGGCTGCAACAACTACGAGGTGATCGATCTGGGAGTGATGGTACCGGCGGAAAAGATTCTGCAGACCGCGCTGGAAAAGAATGTGGATATTGTCGGGTTAAGCGGGCTGATCACGCCTTCGTTGGACGAGATGGCGCACGTGGCGCAGGAGATGGAGCGTTTGGGATTCAAGGTTCCGTTGCTCATCGGCGGCGCAACGACCAGTCGCGCGCACACGGCGGTGAAGATTGCTCCCGGATACGCCGGGCCTGTGGTGCATGTGCTGGACGCATCCCGTGCGGCGGGGGTGGTGAGCGCGTTGCTTGCGCCGGAAGCCAAGGCGGCTTTTGTGGCGGAGACGAGCGCGGCGTATGCCGCCTTGCGGAAGGAGCACGGCATTTCCAGGCCCTCCAAACCTTTGCTGGCAATCGAGGAAGCGCGCTTGCGTGGCACGCCGATCCGTTGGGATTCAGCCGGGGAGTTGGCGCCGTCTTTTACCGGCAGCCGGCTGGTTTTTACGGATGATCCGCCCCCGGGGGATGGGTTGGAAGCTGGGGAGTGCTTGAGGATTGATCTGTCCGACCTTGTGCCATTTATTGATTGGTCTCCGTTCTTTCACACCTGGGAGCTGCGGGGCCGATTTCCGGCGATTATCGAGGAAAACGTTGAGGCGCGGAAGCTTTACGAGGATGCGCGGAGCCTGCTCGAAGCCATCGTGTCGCAAAAACTTCTATCCGCGCGCGGGGTTTACGGTTTGTTTCCGGCAAACGCGGTGGGAGACGACGTCGAGTTGTACTCGAGCGATGACCGGCGGGATGTTATTGCCCGGCTGCGGTTTTTGCGCCAGCAGATGGACAAGCCGGCGGGGCAGTTTAACCACTGCCTGGCCGACTACATTGCTCCGAAGCAAACGGGCTTATTGGATCACATCGGTTTGTTTGCTGTGAGTGCGGGGTTTGGAGTGGAGGCTCTTTGCAGCCGGTATGAAAAGGACAATGACGACTACAATGCCATCATGGTGAAGGCGCTGGCCGATCGTTTGGCGGAGGCTTTTGCCGAGTGGCTGCACAAGAAAGTGCGCATCGAGTGGGGCTATGGGCGGGAGGAGAACCTTTCGAACGAGGACCTGATCCGGGAGCAATACCGCGGGATCCGGCCTGCGGCTGGATATCCTGCATGGCCGGATCATACGGAGAAGCAAACGATCTGGGATCTGCTGCGGGTCGAGGAACGGACGGGAATGAAGCTTACGAGCAGCTATGCGATGTGGCCCGGAGCCAGCGTGAGCGGGCTGTACCTGGCGCATGCCGAATCGAAATACTTTGGTGTGGGCAAGATCGGGACGGATCAAGTGCTGGATTACAGCCGGCGCAAAGGCATGCCTGTGGAAACCCTGGAGAAGTGGCTTGCCCCATGGCTCGACTATGATCCGCGGACACTGGGCCGGGCTTGAGGGATCTTACATTTCCGGCCCGCGCTTGTTTGCGAGAGCGCTTTCGTAAGTCGCCAGGGCCAGCAGCGGCCAGGTGTTGCGGTACATGTCGTATTTCAAATAGAACACCTTTGGGAAACCCGTGCCTGTTGTCTCGTGCTCCTCCCACGAACCGTCGGCGGACTGCGTGCTGACGAGGTAATCCATCCCTCGCTGGATGCTGGGTCGGGTTGGATCGCCGAAGGCGAGGAGTCCCATAAGGGCCCATGCTGTTTGCGACGCGGTGCTGGGGCCTTGCCCTTTGAAGACCGGGTCGTCGTATGTGTTGCAGCGCTCGCCCCAGCCCCCGTCCTCGTGTTGGACGCTCTCGATCCAGTCCCTGGCCTTAACCAGCCAGGGCTGGGTCATGTCCACTTTCATGGCGGAGAGACCGCGCAGCACCTGCCATGTGCCATATATGTAATTAACGCCCCAGCGGGCGTACCATGAGCCGTCCTCGGCCTGCTGATCGCGGATGTACTTCAAAGCGCGCTGCACCTGGGGATGGTCGAGGCTGAATCCCTCGTAGCCGAGCAGTTCAAGGATACGGGCGGTGATGTCAGCGCACTCGGGATCGAGCATGGCATTGTGATCGGCAAAAGGCACCTTCTCGAGAACCCCTTTTGTGCAATCCTTGTCGAAAGCCGCCCAACCGCCGTCTCTGCATTGGAAGGTCAACAACCATTTCAAGCCGCGTTGAATGCATTCGGTGGCTGACTGGCGATCGCTTGCGGCTAATTGCCGGAGCGCGATGAGAACCATTGCCGTGTCGTCCACATCCGGGTTCCATTTGTTCTCGAATTCGAAGACCCATCCACTTGGTTCGACATTGGCGGGGTTCTTGAATTTCCAGTCGCCCCGAAACCGGATTTCCTTGCCGATCAACCAGTCAGCCGTTTTGCGCAGGGCAGGGTGGTCCGCAGGCAGGCCGGACTGCCGCAGACAAATGGCGGTGATTGCGGTGTCCCAGACGGGTGAGAGGCACGGTTCCATGCGCAGCGAATCGTTGGTTTCGTGCTCGAGCTTTTTGAGTTCCCGTTCGGCGCGGAGCACCTGCGGGTGATCGTCCGGGTAGCCGAGCGCTTTGAGGGCGATCAGAGAATTGAGGATGGCGGGAAAGATTGCCGCCAGCCCGTCTGAACCCTCGAACCGCTCCAACATCCAATTCTCGGCTTTTTTCAGCGCGCGCTTGCGGAACGGATGGATATTGTTCTCCGCGAACCATTCCGCAAATTTGTGGACGCGGTCGAGCCAGAGAAAGAAATTGCGCCAGGTGATGCGCTCGGGGTCCGGGGCGAGCGCCAGGTCGCGCGGGTGAATTCCTTGGGGGTAAAGTTCGTCGAGGTCCACTTTACCGTCGATCTGGCGGGTGGGTTTGAAATGGTTGATGATGGCCAGCGGGACGAGCATGGAGCGGCTCCAGGAACTCATTTCGTTGAAGTTCACGTAGAACCACTTGCCGATGAGAATCACCTCGCAGGGTATTGTGGGGAGGTATTCCCACGGGAAAAGGCCGAGCAAAGCGAGGTAAAGTTTCGAGAAGGTGTTCATTCGCGGAACGCCTCCGAGGCTCAGTGCCATTTCACGCGCCTTGAGCATGCGAGGATCTGTGGGGGCCACCCCGGCGAGTTTGAGCGCGAGGTAGGCTTTGATTGTGGCGTTCACCTCCGCGGGGCCGCCGTGGTAAATATTCCAGCCACCGTCGGGCAGTTGCTTGGCAAAAATGTGATTAACGGCCTTGCGCTGCCACTGCTTGTCCACTTTCCCATTCCAGTGATGGTAAGCCACCATGTCGGACACGAGGGTGACATCCACCAGCAATTCACCGATCCAGTAGCCCTGAGGCATCTGTTGACGAAGCAGGAAATCCTGCGAGCGTGCTATCGTTTCATGAACGTGTGAACGTTTCCCCTGTTCCGGGCGTGGCGCTTTCAAAGCTGTTTGACTCGTTGGTAACGAAACTTCCACGGGTGGTTACCATGGTGCAACCGACTGTTTCCGTAAAGAACAAAAACCCTGGCCTTTTGCGGCGCGTCTGTGAGTCGGGGGTGCGGGGCTTTCATGTTCCAGGCATGCGGAACAGCCTTGCGATGGCGCGAGGAATCCCGCTGCAGCGGGGTGAAAGAAAGATCACGCCGCAGTCTATTTTTCGAAGTAGCGAAGGTACTCGTTACGGATCGAGGAACGGCAGTCTGCGAGCTTTTTAGAGAAATCTTCCGGCCCGGCGAAGCCGCAGCGGATGGAGACCCTGTAAAACGGCGCGGGATCATCCGGGAGGACACTTTCGCCTTCGTAGCTCCAGCGTCTGAGGATGCCCTCGACCCTGCGCAGGAATCTGTAGTTCCGGATGAGCACATGCGGTTGGTGCAGCACGCCTGCATCTCGAGCGCGTTCGAGCGCCGCGAGGGTATTTGGCTCATGCCAGCCGTGCTCGAGGCAAAGCGCCTGTGCAATGAACTCGGCATCCACGAGACCTCCTGCCCCGGTCTTGATTGCCAGGTGGTCTTTGCCGACGGGGGTGCGCTCCTTCTCGATCCGGGCCCGCATCTGGTGGATTTTATCCTTCCAATCCCGGGAGTAGGCAGCCAGCGGCAGGGAAGGAGATTTGAAATTGCAGAGGTTGCCGGCGAGTTGGTTGAAGGACTGCATTGCAGCGGCGTTGCCGGCGATGGTGCGGGCGCGGCTCAGCGCCTGGATTTCCCAGAGCAATGCCCGGTTTCGGTAGTAGTCCTCGTAACTGGTCAACTTGTTCACGAGCAATCCCTTTTGGCCGTCCGGGCGGAGGCGGGCGTCGGTTTGAAAAACGATGCCTTGTTCCGTCCTTGCGGAGAGCAGGTCCATGAGATCGACCGCAGCACGAGAGGGTTTTATGATGTCGCGTGTCTGGGGGCTGGCGACGAAGATGATGTCGAGATCCGAGCCGTAGTCGATTTCCTCGCCGCCGAGCTTGCCCAGGCCGATGATGGCAAAGGGCGCCTCTTTGAGCTTGTATTTGCGAGTGACGACGTCGAGGGCATAGGCAAGACAGGCATCGGCCAGGGCTGAGAGTTCGACGAGGTACTGCTCGGGGTCGGCCAGGCCGAGGATGTCGCGCAGGCCGATGCGCATGAGTTCCGCCTGGTGATAGCGGCGCAGCCAGAAGTGCTGGTCGGCGTCGTGAAGCCCGTGGCGCAGGTCTTCGAGGGTCTCGGCGGAGGTTTTGCGCTGGCGCAACCGGTCGCTTGTGACTAATTCGTCCACCAAATCCGGGGTGCGGATGGCGAGTTCGGCGAGGAATTCCGAACGATCAAAAAGGAGAATAAGAAGCTCGAAGATGGATGGATTTGCGTGCCAGAGCTCGAAAAGCGTGGAGCGCGCGCCGTAGGCGGCGATGAAGCTATCCAGGCGGGTGATGACGCGGTCCGGGTCTGAAAGGGGAGGCTGAGCATTCCGGGAGGGAGCAACCGGGGCGGTGGCGGAGCGCTTCGGAGCGTGTGCAGGATGCTCACTGTTGGGACAGAGCGCAAAGAGTCGCGGCAGCAATTGGTGAGCGAGGCCGATTGTGCGCGAGGACACGTGGACATAGCCGGGACCTTCGACGAATTCGCGCAGGACCTTGAAGGCTTTTTCGGGATCCCTGAATTTGTAGCGGGCCAAACACTGTTTCCAGCGAGCTTCCTCGCCTTCAAACCGGGCAGGCAGAGGAGATTCGCCGGCATCTTGTGTGGCATCGGCGCGAAGCAACCGTTCAAACACGGTGCGGACGGTGGAGGCATGCTTTTTGCGTGAGTCGTCGAACCCGGCTTTGCTTTTAAAGCCCATGAGCTTCGCAATGCGGAGCAGGCTTTCGGCATCCGCGGGGATGGTGTGAGTCTGCTGGTTTTCCTCCATTTGGAGACGGTGCTCGACTGTGCGCAGGAAGCAGTAAGCTTCGCTGAGCTGGCGGGCGTCGCCGGGCGCGAGGTGCTCGTAGGCGACAAGCTTGTCCAGGCACTCGAGGGTGCGGGAGGACTGGAGAAAAGGCTGTCGTCCGGCGTGGAGCAATTGAAGCGACTGCGCGATGAATTCCACCTCCCGAATGCCGCCGCGCCCGAGCTTTACGTTGCGGTCGAGTTCGCCGCTTTTGACCACCTCGGTCTCGATCCGGTCCTTCATTGAGGCGACCTCGCGCAGGACGGCGGTGTTGATTGAGCGCGGGTAACGGAAGGGCTGGATCATCTCGAGGAACTCGCCGGCGACGCTGTTGTCGCCAGCGACGCATCGCGCTTTGATGAGCATCATGCGTTCCCATGTTTGGCCCCACTGTGCGTAGTAGTTTTCACAACTGGACACAGAACGACTGAGCGGTCCGGAATCGCCCTCCGGGCGTAATCGCAGATCCACGCGGTAGAGGGTTCCGTCGGGGGTTAACCTTGCCACTTCGGAGGAAAACGTTTCGGCGAGTTTGTTGAAGAACTGATGATTTGACAGGACGCGGACCGAGGCGGCTTGACCTGTGGGCGTTTTTGCAAATACCGATCCTTCCTCGGAGTAAACGAACATGAGGTCCACATCGGAACTGTAGTTGAGTTCGCCGCCGCCGAGCTTGCCCAGGCCCAGCACGCAGGCGCCCGTTGGCAACCATTTCCCGTCCGGTCCCTGGTGATAGGGCGCGCCATAACGGGCGTTGAGTTGGCGCATGCAGGTGGCCCACACCGTCGAGAGGCATATATCCGCGAGGTCAGACAGTTCCTGTGTAATCTCCTCGACACCGGCGAGGCCGGCGAGATCGCGCGTGGCGATTCGCAGAGTTTCCTGTTCCTTGAATTCGCGGATCTGGCGGAGCACCGCTGTGAAATCGGCTGCTTTCAATGCGGGCATCAACCAACGGTTGACTTCCTGGGAGAGTCCCGGTTTCCGGCGAGGGTGAGCGAGAGCGGCGGGGGTAAGGGTCCTGATCCAGCCGGGTTTAGAGCAGAGCAGGTTTCCGAGCGCCCGGGACCCGCTGAAAAGGGCGCAAAGGATTCTGGCCTGGTCCCTGTCAGCGCTCTCGAGGAAAGGCGCCGCAGAGGTTTCCGCCAGCAACAGGAGTCTGCTCCTGGCGCGCCCGGGATCGGCTGCTTTTTTCAGCTCGTCACGCCACAGCGGCTTGTTTGGGAGGTCTGCGGTGTTCATGCCACCTTTTGAATGGACACCTTGACCGGCGCGCTCGAGTGTCGCCGCAGTTGTGTGAACAGCCCTTTCCAAAAGCCAAGCCCGTAGAACACGTGAGTGAGCGCGACCAGGGGGGTGGCCGCGAGGCCGCGGAGCGGGCCGGCGAGAGCGACCAACTGGACTCCCTGTGCTGCGACGACGGCGAGGTAAAAAGCCAGTGGCGCCAGCCACCAAATACCAAGCCAGAGAGCCAGCGGCAATGTGAGGAGATAGAGGCAGAAGACGGGAGGGACAAAATTCAGGGCCGACCCCGGGGTGGGGTTGCATCGGAACTGCTCGGCTCTGCCTCGTCCGTAGGTCATGAGCATGCGGATAAACAAGGTGAGGCTGGCCCTGGGTCTGCGGAATACGATGAAGCCGGGATCGTAGAGGAGTTTGCCGCCTTTCTTGCGGAACTCATCCATAAGGGCATTTTCTTCATTTGGATACAACGATTCATTGAAGCCGCCTGATTCCAGCAGTTTGCTGCGGCGAGCCAGCAGGTTGCAGAGAATCAACTCTTTCTCGCTGGTTTCCCGCAACTGGCCGACCGGAACGTAGCGGGCGCGGCTGGGCCCGAACGCGAGCCATGCGCCCAGCACGACCGCGAATACCTGCTCGATTGCGGGAGCATCTGGCGGGCAAACGTTTGGCCCGCCGAGCATCCAGACATCCGGGCGCTGAAAGTGCGAGACGGCTTTCTGGAGGTTTTCGGGTTGCGGGATGGAGTCGTCGTCCAGGAAGTAGATCAGTTCACCTTTTGCGGCCCGGATGCCCTGGTTTCGCTGTGCGGATGGCTGGGTGCCGCGGGCAACGATGATTTCGATGAGGTCTGGCGGATAATGGAGGGCACGGGCCGCGGTGGCGGCCTTGACATTGGCCTGCTCCACGCGAGCGGGGATCAGGACTGTGACACTAGGGAGAGCCTTGCTCACAGCGCAAAAACCTAAGGTGCGGCGGTGAAACATCAAGGCTGTTCTGGCGGGCTGTTCTGGCCGGGAGCGACGAAGCGAGAGGAATGGAGCATCCGGGTTTCATACTGGCGTTCCCGGGTGGGCAGCCATATGAAAGACCAGGAAAAACCTTGTCCCGGAGTTCACCGGGCTGGGATACACTCACTTGACGGGAAGCAAGACCCGTGCGAAATATTTTTGTGGGGATACATTTGGAGGGCATGTTCATTGGAAAAAGAGAAATGGATTGAACAAAAACCTGTTTTTTGGATCTAAGAAGCACAGGTGATTGCTATTTCGCTGTTCGTTTAGGGTTAGTATAGAGGTTTTGCTTGTGGTGCGGTTCGAACAGCGATCAAATAGTTGGCCGCACTACCCTTCTGAGCGCCTGGGTGAAGGCGTACAAACCTCGTCACCACTTAGAGCCGGATGCGAATCCGGCTCTTTGCATTTATGGGGTTTGTGGTGCAACCGCGCCGCCCGGTGACAAAAAGGCGCCTCGATTGAGGCGCCTTTGAAACACATTGTTCTTGAGAAGATTATGCTTTGCCGACTTCGCCCACCTGGAAGCGCACGAACTTGCGGATCGTGATCTCGTCGGCCAGGGTTTTGGCGACTGAGGCTACGTGTTCTTTGACGGAGATCTCGGAGTTCTTTTTGACGAATCCCTGGTCCACGAGGCAGTAAGTTTGGAAGAACTTTTCGAGTTTTCCTTCGATGATTTTTGCGATCGCCTGCGGCGGTTTGTTTTTAACCTGTTCGGCGGCAATCTCCTTCTCTTTGGCGATGAGTTCCGCCGCGACGCCTTCCCGGGAAACGGCGATCGGACTGCCTGCGGCGATTTGGAGTGTGATGTCACGCACGAGTTGCTTGAACTCCGGATTGCCGACGGTGGATTCCTTACCGGCGCCGACTTCCACGAGCACGCCGACCTTGGCGCCGGTGTGAATATAAGCGGCAACCATTCCGTTGCCCTGAACTTCCATGCGTGCGTTGCGGGCGATCTTGATGTTCTCGCGCAATTTCGCCACGGCAGCTTCGCGGTCGGCGTTCAGATCGGACGAAGGGTTTGCCGCAAGCTTTTTTGCGATATCATCTGCGAGCGTGCGAAACATTTCGTTGCGGGCGACGAAGTCGGTTTCACAATTCACCTCGACGAGCACGCCGGACCGTCCGTCGGGGGCGATGTGCTGGGCGATGACGCCTTCGCGTGCCTCTCTGGCGGCTTTGGCCGTGGCTGTGGCCGCGCCCTTCTTGCGCAGGATGTCCACGGCGACGTCCATGTTGCCCTGGGCTTCTGTCAACGCCTTCTTGCAATCCATCATGCCCGCATTCGTCATTTCGCGAAGCTTGCCAACTGCTGCTGCAGTAATCTCAGCCATAATAATCCTGGTCTTGAAAATCTATCGTTGAAGTGCTGTTTAAGCCTGCG
>CAYNZC010000067.1:0-5461 GCA_964401575.1 uncultured Verrucomicrobiota bacterium | reverse complement strand
GGCGGTGGCCTGGTCCGTCGGAGTTTCAAAGCTTTTACGGCGGCTGAACTTTGCCTCGTATTCCGCCTGCGCCTGGGTGATGACCTGGGCCACAGTGGCCAGGATCATGCGAACCGAGCGAATGGCATCGTCGTTGCCGGCGATCGGGTAATCGGCCAGATCGGGGTCGCAATTGGTGTCCACGACCGCAACGACCGGGATGTTCAAGCGGCGGGCCTCGGCGACGGCGTTGTGCTCGCGCTTGATGTCCACTACGAACATTGCGCCCGGAAGTTTTTCCATGGTTCGGATACCTTCGAAGAACTTCACCAGGCGCGCAGCCTCGCGCCGAATCATTGATTGCTCCTGTTTTACGTACTGATTGATTGTTCCATCGGCCTCCATCTTCTCAATTTCCTTGAGCCGGCCAATCGAGCGCTTGATGGTTTGAAAGTTTGTGAGAGTGCCTCCGAGCCAGCGCTCTGTGACGTAAAACTGTCCGCAATCCCTGGCGACCTGCTTTACTGCCTGCTGGGCCTGCTTCTTCGTTCCCACAAAGAGGACCTTGTTCCCTTTCCGGACCGTATCCGCCAGGAAGGTGCATGCCGCATCCAGTTGGGTGAGGCTTTTGCTGAGGTCGATAATATGAATGCCATTCCGCGCATCGAAGATGAAAGGCTTCATCTTGGGGTTCCAGCGGCGGGTTTGATGTCCGAAATGGACGCCGGCGTCGAGCAGCTCTTTAATACCAATGCTAATCACAATGTTTTCCTTTGTTATCAGCCCATTCGGGCCATCCCGCGGAATACGGGATTTCGTTTAGTGTTGTTGTGGTCCCCTCTCCGGCTACGGACAGGATATTTAAGACCGTTTTCCTCTTCCGAAACCGGAAGAGTGAGAAATAATATCAGAATCGCGCCCGGGCGCAACAGTTATCCTGACATAATGAACGAATCGAATCAGATCTCTACGAGTCCTTTGAGGGAGGGCGATTTGCCCGGGGTTCCCGAAGGTCATTGAGGGACTTACGCGTCTTTTTCTGTTCCGGCAGTTGCTTGTCATACGCCTCGGGATGCAGGTAACTGCCGCGTTCGTCGGCTTGTTTAGGCTCCTCGACGACGATCCGGTTGGCGTTGGCGAAGGCGTCCTGCCGAATGCCGGTGATCTGCCATGACACCTGGAGTCTGGGGGTGCCGCCAGCGATTCTGAAGCGGTTATTCTGAACTGTATCTGCGATGTGGAGATTGGGGCCGGGGCCGCCCACTGGCGTTAGTTGGTAACGAAAATCACGGTTGAGCGCCTGGAAGTATTCAGGCAGGCGCACCCATGCCTCGCCCTCGGCATTTAGAATGACGTTGCCGTTGTAGATATTCATCATATCCGGGCTCTCGACAAAGGAATGGCTAAGAAACTTGTTCTCGGGGTCGAGCGGATGGTCAATTTTGAAGGAACCGCCGCCTTTGGACAGGGTACCGGTGACGTGGACGTTGCCGCTGAAATAGCCCGCATAATTACCCGGACCACCCACCGTTGTGCCGTAGATCCCATACGAGTTGCTGGTGCCTGTCGAGCGTCCATAAACGCCCCACCGGCCGGAGCTGTCACCCCACAGTGCGACAAAGGGAGATTCGCCGAACACAGCAGCCCCCCCGTTGATGGAGTTATGCAAGGCTTTAAGTCCATAAGCTGTGCCGGAGCTGTCGAAAGAGGACGCCTCAATGGCTGTGGAGTTGAGACTTTCGCCCTTGATAGCGATTCCGTAGCTGCTATGGCCGAACAAGCCGTTGGAGGCCAGGCTGCTGCCGATCACCCCACGTCCAGAACTGGAGGTTCCGAAGACTCCTGCAACACTGTTAATCAGTGGGCCGGCGGCCCCGGCCTGGCCGACAACGCCAGCCTTGCCGGAGTTGGTGGAAACAGTAAAACCTTGAAGACCGCTTTCAGTACCGTTTTGTGTCACCCTCAAGATCGGATACATAGTGCTGGTGCCTGTAATAGCCGCCAATCCCGAGCTTTTCAGGAAGGCACTGCTGCTGTAGCCGTTCAGCGTATCGGCGTCCAATCCGGAGCCGGGGCCATCGTTTGCCAGCACGATGCCCATGACTTCACTGTCGCGGGTTATGGAGGCCGGGATGCGGGCGTCCGCGAGTGTTCCGGCAGTCAGGTTGTCGGCGTTCTGAACGAAGGCAAGAGGCTGTCCCTCGATGCGGGCGGCGTTGGCTGCGCGCTGGGCGTAGGGTGTGGCGGTGAATCGCTGCAGCGGATTGAGCGCCGTGTACCCTCCTGTGCCATTCGTGCGAACATCCACTTGCAGCCAGAGATCAGATCCGTCAAAAGCCTCTCCAAAGTCCAGCGTCGTGGTGAAGAGGCCGTTGAGGACGGAGACGCCGTTGGTTAAGACAGGACTGCCGATGTACGTGTTTCCGAACTCATCAGATGCCAGGCGGAAGCGGAAGTCGTAATAACCGGATGCTGCGGAGCCGTTGGCGTCGAGGCGCCCCTGGTAGGTGAAAACTGTTCCTTGAGCCAGCGCGGGATGATTCCTGAGAACCACCGTGAGAACGACCATTGCGCAGGAAAGCGTGGATAGGAGGTTTTTTTTCATGATGCTGTTAATGGTATTGCGGCAGCAGGGATGCATCGCTTGCTGGAGCTTGCAACATGCTTAATTGCTTAATGGCTCACGGTTTGTGGAGACGGTAGAAGCGATTGCCGATGGGCGGGGAGACGATCACCTGTTTTTCACTGCCCACGATGATGGGGGTTGTGGGAGTATTGGTCCAAATGCCGGAAGTCAAATCGCTGTTTTGCTGGAGCGTGAATCCGGTTGATGGATTGGGCCAGGAAACCACGACGGTGTTGGTTGTTGTGTGAAGGACGCGGAGCAAGGGTGAGCCTGGCGTTTGCACGGCAGTGGCGATGCCCCAGAAGCCGCCGGTGACGGAGTAGTTGCCGCCGCTCATGGCGCCGGCATCCGGCTGGCCGATGGTGCCGGTGACAGAGTAAACACCGCCGGTGCTGGCGCCGCCCCCGCCATCGATGGTGTGCCAATCAATCGAATACTGCGCCCTGGCGGAAAGGGCGAAAGAGCACAAAAGAAGACAAAAGACTCTTAAGGACATTGCAACGGCATGGCCGGCAGCGTTATGTCGGAGTGTTGGCATCGTCGGAAGGGAAATAGGTAATTTTCTCATATTTTTTGCAATGTTGAACTTCATTGCCAGCGATACATGAACAGCAGACCTTTAGTCGGGTCCAGTAATCGCGGTTCGGCAGGATAGCTGGAAACCGACGAGCCTGAGTAGATGATCATGCGGCTACCGGTCCAGAAAACGTCGTGTTGATAGCGGCCGAGAGGCGCGGCGACGAGGGGGGTTGGGAGCCAGGTATTGCTGGCACGGTCATACATACCGCCGCTGGAGTAATGATCGTCCAGTTTTCGAATACCCCCCCAAACAATCATTTTGGACCCGTTCCATACGGCGGAGTGTTGATAACGCACATCCGGGGCGCCGATAGTGGACATGGGGGCCCAGGAATCCGTAGAAGGATCATAAATAGCGCCATCACGGAACCTGGTTGTTGCATCGCCACCGCCCCAGACAATCATTCGAGAACCGGTCCACACGGCAGTATGGCCATATCGTGGCGAGGGAGCGCCTATGGTTGAGACCGGGCGCCAGGTATTGTCTGAAAGTCTATAGCGTGCACCGTCATTCAGCGGCTCGGTTCCTTGCAGGGTGAGGGTGCCACCCCAAATGATGAGTTCACTGCCGGTCCAGACATAGGAGTAGTAAGAGCGAAATACCGGTGAGCCGTTTGTTGAACGTGATGTCCAAGTGTCTGTTGTCGGGTTGTACAGGCTGCAGCAGATCGCCCGATTCGTCACTGGGAGTCCATACACCTGGTTTCCCCAGACCAGCATTCCGGAAGACGTCCAAACGGCAGCCGGATCGGCAATGGGTCCGGGAGTATTGTTCATTGTCATGGGTTGCCACGAGTCTGAGGCGAGAGTGTAAACAGCGCCGTCGTTGGTTGGTGTTCCACCCGGTTTGCCGCCCCACACGATCATTTTTGATCCGGTCCAAACAGCGGCAGGGTTTTGGCGGCCCCGAGGCGCGCCGACTGTGCTGATCGGCTGCCACGTATCGGTTGCAGGATTGTAGCGTCCCCCGTTGGTGGGATAGGTGCTGGTGCCGTTGTAACCGCTCCAGGTCAGTAGTTCGGAGCCCGTCCAGACGACTGCGGGCTGAAATGTTCCGGCAGGCGCATTTAGGATGGATCCCTGAGTCCAGGCATCGCCGGAGCCTGAATCGGTGGCTCCCACCAGGGTGAACCCTGCCTGGGGCGGGGTTGAGGAACTGGAAAGGATGACGCCGCCCGGAGGCACGAAGCCGTATTGGCTGCCACTGTTGGTGAAAACAGCATCGGGGGCGAGGTGGACGGCATGGATGGCACCGGCAGCGATATGGTTGCTGGCAACGGCTCCTGGAGCAATTTGTATGCTGCCGACTGCTCCGGAGGCGATTTGAGTGCTGGTGATGGCGCCGGCGCCAACGTGGGTGTTGCCAACGGCACCTGTGGCGATGTGGCTGCTGCCAACGGCTCCTGGAGCAATGTGCGTGCTGCCGACTGCTCCGGAGGCGATTTGAGTGCTGGTGATGGCCCCTGCCTGCACGTGGGTGGTCTGGACGCTTTGTGGAGCCAGTGATGCGGAGGTTACACTGCCGGGCGCGACGTTGCTTGCGAGGACGGCCTGGGCGGCCGTACTGGCCCGAATGGCCCAGGGAGCCGGAGTCAGTTGCTGGCGTGGATTTTGATAATCGAACGCTCCCACGCTGTTGCTTCGGACGCCGATGCGCAGCCAAAGCTCAGAAGTAGCGAATACCTCTTCGCCGAAATCTATGGCGGTTGTGAACAATCCGTTGCTGACGGTCACCGCGCTGTTGGTGACCGGTCCAGCAATGGAGAACTTGGTGGTGGCATTCGGAAAGAGCGAAAAATGAAAATCATAAAGCCCGTTTGCCGCCGAACCGTTTTCCCCCAACTGTCCCTGGTAGGTGAATGCGGTGGTCTGAGCATGAACGTGCGGTCCCATCAAATTCGCCAGCGTGGTGACGAGCATCGCGGATACAATTAGTTTTTTTGTCATGGTTTGTTATTCAGGTTTGATTCGGTTTCGGGGTTGTTTGTTTGGAATCGGGCGCGATTGCAGAGTTTCGGAGAAATTAGGAATCAGGATTGGTTGAGAGTGAGAAAACGTTGACTCGCAGGTCCGGATGCGATCACACCAAGTCCCCGATGCGAGTGTTGTTCCCTCATTAACCCGCTGATTCATAGGGTCATCCAATTCCGTTTTGATTTTGCCACTTTCGCGAGGCGTCACACAGCCGCCCGAATCGTCAAACGCAACGCCGCGCTTGAAAGATAATTGTCATTTACCAGAATAGCAGGGAGTGTTCCACTGTTATTTTTGAGATTT
>CAYNZC010000066.1:0-24627 GCA_964401575.1 uncultured Verrucomicrobiota bacterium | reverse complement strand
GCGGAACCCACCCTCAGACGGCCCGGCGCAGCATCGATTCGACATATGAAAGAAAGAGGGAAAACTAGAGGCTTGACCCCTTTTATGGGGGAACAATAGAGGCTTGACCCCTTTTATGTGTGACCCCTTTTATTACTTTTGTTGGTGTGCGCTGGCGATTGGTATTTCCGGCGCTTTATGGGACAGAGAGACGGAAGAACTGATTTGTTCCACTGGGGACGCTGTTGGTGAAGGCGCCGTCCGGGCCAAAGAGGCCTTGCGCGAGCGGCGTCCATGCGGACACGGTGTTCGTAATGTTGGTAGTTGCGCGCAGAGTGTAGCCGGCAAGCGGCTTGCCATTGACTCCTCGCAGCAAAGCGCCCCCGGGAATCATCTCGATCGAGACGAACCTCGGTTGCCAGGCCCATTGTTCGTAGAAACCCTGGACGATCGGGAATTGCGGGCTGGCATCTGTTTTGTCCAGACAGTACTGGATGATGCCGTCAGCCCGGCCATCAACAACCGCCTCGTGCGCGATCAGATTGGCTTCGCGCACGTAATCAGGAGTCGGGTACCACGTGCCCCCATAACCGCCGTCGTAGATCATCACAATCAGCGGAATTGGCCGATTCGGATTCGCCGGATAATAGCTGCCGGTTCCCGCAAAAGCCCCCGTCTCCGAAACCGTCCAGTTGCCGGGCGGGATGATCCAGGTGTTGCGCACGCGGAAATTGCCGACCCCTTGCGCATCGAACATTCTGAGCGCGAGCGCGGCGGAGCGCTTGCCGCGAAGCGGCCCCTGGAGATTCAATGAAACCTCGTGAATTCCGCTGTTTCCGGCCACGTCCTCCTCCCAAACAAGCGAGCCGTCCACAAGAACCTGGAGCTTGTGGTAATTGCTGGTTGCGCCGGTGTAATCGTCATAAATGCGAAAGCTGAACGGGTAGGGGGCATCCGGAAAACCCGCGCTGTTCGCGAGCGTTTGCACGAGGGCGGAATAAGCGCCCGCCTGGGATGGCGTGTAGCCCGGGAATGTGACGGTGAACTGCGAGAGTTGCCCGGCAAGAACCTTGCTGTTGAAGAGGATCTGCGCGCTCTCATCGCTGTAGTCATCTTTGTTCGTCCAGTTCAGGTATGGAAAAATGACGCCGCTGGAGTAAGGCCCGTAGTCGTGCGCGAATGCGGGCGTGATCATGCCTGTGGGGCTGCCCGGCCGCTTGGACCAGTCATAAGTGACGGGCAGAAACATGAATTCGGGGTTTATGGCGCGAGCGGCCTCAGTGATTTGCCGCACATAGTCCGGAGTAAAGAGCCCCAGGTTCGAGTTGAAATCGTCCATGGCCAGCGCTTTGAGTGCGGGATAGCGGAGCGAAAGCCTTGCCGCCTCGGTGATCCAGGAATAGTAGTCGTTGCCGAATGGAACATAGTTCTCCGGCGGATGGTTCTCCGAGGGCGGGGTGAGATACAGCCACACATTAATTCCGGCGGCTTGCGCCGCCGGGAGAAACTCGAGCCGGAAATCATCCCAATCGCTCAATCCTTTCCATATCAGAAAGGCATAGGTGCGGATATTCCCCGCAATCAGCTTCTGAATCAGTTTCGGGGTGTCAAAGTGCTGCAGGCCATCGAGCCTTACGGCCGCTTCGCGCGGCGCGGAATCGTAGTCGGCATAAACCGGGCCCACGAGGCGCGGAGCCGTGTTTGGCGCGTTTGTGGATGGCTCGGGAGCGGCGGTAATCACAAGATCCATCGAGGATTCCGCGGTGTTATTAGTCAGGTACCCCTGCACTTGCGGCGGCAACACAGGCGGCTGAAAGTCCGCGGCGCCGTTGCCCGTTAGCATGGTGTAGCGGATCAGCGGCAGGCGACCCGGGGGAAGGGCTGTCCCGAGGATGGTCAGCGAGACGGGAGCAACGGTGGACAGCTCGCGAGTGACGCAAGCGGCGGGCGCCGGTGTGTTGGAACTGCCAAAGTCGAGCGTCAGCGAGGCGCGATTCAATTCGAGCGCCCTGAGCGGCCCCACAGCGCCCCGGACAGCAAGGCTGCCACCCTCGCGCAGGATGATCTGGCTGTCATTCAGGCTGTTGAGCGCGTTGGTGACACAACGGATGGGGCCGCGGACAATCACCGAGCCGCCGCCTGTTCGTGTGCCGACGTGCAGATGCGCAAAGCTGATGCCGTTGGTCGGATCATCCGCCTTGAAACTGCCCAGCAGCATCGAGTGGTTCACGCGCAAAACGCCGGCGCCGTCCACGTTTATCGTCCCCTGTGCGCGGGCGCAGTTGCTCTGCATCATGTAGCCGATGACGGCGGTGTTCACATCCATGATCCCCGAGGAAAAGGTCAGGGTCCCATCGTTGCCGGCAATGCCGAGCCCATTGGTGTCGTTCACACTTCGCCCCACCACCAGAACATCCACCAGGGCATCTACCGTGCCGCCGGAGAAATCATTCGTGGCGGAGGTGAGGTTTCCGGAATAGGTCGTCCGCGAGGAATCACCAATAAGCCAAAACGCCTGACGGCCCGTGCCCGCAGCGTCGCGAAAAAGCGCGAAGGAAGATGGAAAGCCGCCGAAAGTGATGCTGCAAGGGGAGCTGCGTCCTATGCCCACCGCCACCCCGTAATCGGAGAATATGCAATTCGTTTGTCCCAGCACGAGCGCGCTGCCCGCGCTGCCACCCCTGCTCTTGTTGTAGCCCACAGTCAGCCCCGGCGGCACGATGCCCCCGAGGCGAAGGAAGTTGTTGCGGGCGAGCTTCAGGGTTCCGGAAGCCCGCTCCATTTCGGCGGATGCGCTCGAGCCGTCGCCGCCAACCAGCAGTTGCCGGACGTTCATGGTGCAGTTGCTGAGCCCGGATAAGTCCAGCGAAGCTACGCCAGAGTAATTCTGCAGGCCGCCCTGGCGCACGTTGAACGCGCCGTTTGTGGCCACGATATCGAGCGTGCCCGGACCGGAGATCAGAGCCCGTGTTGCCGTGTTGTACACCGGCAGGCCCGCGCCAACGAACACCGCATTGCCGGCAGAGGCATTGGATACGGTTAAAGAGATCCCCTCGTTCAGCCATGTGTGGTGATGGTGATTTCCCGCAACGACGTTCGTGTGTACGTAATTCAGGGACTCGATACGGGCGCCGGGATGGACTCTATTGTTCGTCCCCGCGGATTGAACGACACCATTGGTAACGAAAAAGACGCTGACCGAGGCTGTGGGAATGCCGTTGGTCCAGTTGACAGCATTGGCCCAATCAACGCCGCTGCCGCCCTTCCAGGCGGTCGAAGCGGCCGGAAGCATCCACACAGAGAGCTGCCATAAGGCGGCCGCTACCAGGCTGAAACCAGGGTGACGCATCATTTTACAAGCTGCGTTTCAGAGTCATTGGAGACGCGCCGCGCGGACTGCCCGGGATGCAAAATACGCCGCAGAAGCCACAAGCTCGCGGCGATGCAAACCGCAATGCTCACGGCGAAGCGTGGCCAATCGGCGACAAAAATCGCGTTGGTTGCCACCACAAGGCCAAGCGACGCCACAATGCCCAGCATGGAATCGGCAAGCAATCGGCCGGACGAGGGTTCCCCGGTGTCCGCGAGTTTCATTTCCTTTGTCACCGGCTTCCAAAAGCCCGGCGGCCGGCAGCGGCTGTAGAAGGTCCTGAGTGTTTCGGGCTTTTCGGGAGGGGTAACCAGCGTCACGACGATAAGAACCACAAAGCTCAAACCAAACAGCAGGCCAAGACCCTGCCACATCGGTTTGCTTTGAAAATCGAGAATGAACCAGACGAGGATCGAGAGGGGAAGCCCCAGCACAATGGCCGCCAGTTCGCCCCACACATTAAAGCGCCACCAGAAGAACCGGAACCACGCAAGCGGCAGGAGAAAGATGACCATCGCCGAGTTGATGAACATGAACCAGCTCACCATGTTATCCACGAACAGAACCGTTACAACGGCCGCGAACAGGAACAGGGCCAGCGACGTGCCGCGGCTCACCCACACCTTGTCCCCCGCCTGGCTCATTCGGGCTGGGAGCAGATCGTTCACCACAAAGCTGCTGCCCCAGTTGATCAGGGAGCTGAGCGCACCCATGAAGGCGGCGACCTCCGCGGCAATCAGCAGGCCAATGAGCCCGTGAGGCAGGCCGGAAGCCTTGATCAACTCGCCCCATGCATGCGCGGGATCCTTCAGAACAGCCGTTCCCAGGGGAGCCGCGCCCGCGCTTTTCTCCAGATCCGCGGTCCAGAAAAGGGTCATGGCAACGATGCCCAGGCCAATCAGCGGCAGCGTGCGAAAGGACAGCGCGAGGAACGCGTTGAAAAGCTGGCCGCCCACGGCGTGACCCTCGTTGCGCGCGGCCATGAACCGCTGTGCGGTCATTCCCTCGCCCGCTGTGGGAGAGCCCGCAAAAAACCAGCCCTGCAAGAACAGCACCAGCAGCGTCAGCGCCTCGATCCCTGGCGTAGGCGGCGTCTGGACAAGCCCCGCGGGCCTGATCTCGCGCACGCGCTCCAGCACTTCCCACCACCCGCCCTGGTGCATCACCGCCAGCACGAGAAAAACCGTCGAGCCAATGATCATGATGGCGAATTGCACAACATCGGCATAGACCACTCCCAGCAGACCTCCGAACATTGTATAGACAACCGTGATGCCGCCGAAGATCAGCAGAATCTGCATGGTGCTCAGCGGGCAGAGCGGGGCGATGGTTTTCGCGAAGAAGCCGGTGATGTATGCGATGATCAGCACGGCAAATCCGAAACAACAAACGAACGCATACACCTTCCGGGCCACAACCGCGGGTGTGCCTCCGTATCTCAGGGAGATCAGTTCGGCAGTGGTCACGATTTGCATGCGTCTCCACATGCGCGCCCAAACAATCGCCACAAGGGGCATCCAGACGATCCAACTGGCCCACCAAAGCCAGTTCCCGGCAATGCCGAACACCAGCACCAGCATGACGAAGGCGCCGGTGCCGGAGCTGTAGGTGGCAGTGTTGGAAAGCCCGATGGCCCACCAGGGCACGTCCCGCCCCCCGGCAAAATAGCCCGCCGCGCCCTTCCTCGAGGATTTGCGGGCAAACGTCATCCCCACCGCGAACACCAGCGTGCAGCAGGCCGCAACGACGAGCCAATCAATCAGGATCATTTGGCGGATTCAACCGTGTTATTGCCGGAATCAAGTGTGTTCATCATTTCAAAATAAGAT
Source organism: uncultured Verrucomicrobiota bacterium (assembly GCA_964401575.1). Taxonomy (GTDB): domain Bacteria; phylum Verrucomicrobiota; class Verrucomicrobiia; order Limisphaerales; family UBA8199; genus CAYNZC01. The sequence goes on along the minus strand of CAYNZC010000066.1, from coordinate 19,449 downwards.
TCAAGGCGAGGGATTGACTGGCCCTCCGTATTCTCAGGGTCTCGCCGGAAAAGCTCACTCCTTCATGTTTTCCTTCCGACACCCGGGCGATTTTCAAAAAGTCCGGATGACGAATGTGCAGGACGATCTCGTCCGGCGCCTGTCGCACCGGAGGATCCAGCCGCACCCGCGCGGATTTTCCAGAAATCTCAATGCTGTAGCTGACCGGGCCAAAGACCGTCGGGGCCTTGTTGACCGCCAGGCGCTTGCCGGGGGCGAGCCAATGGCGCGGAGCTGCCTGGGCCAGCAGAAGCTGATTCCCATTTTCGCGCACGAGCATGTTGCGCAAGAGCCGGAGTTGCTGCGTATTCGAGTATGTGTGCGGCAAGGTCCAGTAATTCTCACCCGTCTTTATATGGGTGCATTCCACGGCCGAATACGTGTCGCGCGACATGCCGTAAGCCATGGACCCGTACAGACCCAGGATCGCCTTTCGTTCATCCCCGTTTTGCAGCCGGTTCATCCAGTAGCCATAGGCATAGGCGTGATCCGCCATATCGTGAAACCGGGATACCCCCGCCACCAGGCCGCCACGCCGCTCGAGAGCATCCACAATCAAGCCCGCCTTCGGATCATTCCAGGCCGGCAAACCGGCCTCGAGCATGCAGGGCGCAATAATGCCGTAGTAGCCATTGGCGCTGCCGTTGGCTTCCTTCCACAACTCCCGCGTGTCCGGTATCGCCGGCAGGATGCGCATGCCGCGGTCGTTGAAGATTCCCTGCTCCATCGAGGCAAGAATGTCTCTGCGATACGCCCCGGCCTCGAGCTCGAGCCGGGCTGCCGCCTCGCGCATCCCGATTTCCTCCAGCACATCCGCCGCGGCGTCCATGCCCTTCCAGAGGTACCCGTTCGAGAAATAGTCGGCCGCCGGATGCAGCAGATCCGCATAGGGCCGATAGCGAATCAGGCCTTTGGTTATCGCAGGATGGTCCGTCGTGACGACCTGAAACTTCTGCCGCTGCGCAATGATCCAATCGCACATTTGCAGCATGCGCGGGGCGATCCGCCGCAGCCACCCGGCGTCGCGGGTGATGCGATAATGCTCGCTGATCGCCCAAAGCGCCGCGCCGGTGTCGGTGCTGCCAAAGTTTACCGCCAGCAATCCATTGGTCTGGGTAAAGGTCAGCAGGGACTCGAGGTAGGCGGCTGACAGATCATGGTACCCCAGCAGATCGAGGTTGTTGCAGAAAAGGGCGGCGCTGTAGCCATACACCTTCGAGTAAAAACCCGAGCCGTCACACACGTGGAAGACCTCGCCGCGCCTGGACACGTTCAGAAAGTTATAGCCGATCCACGCGCGGTAGGCATCCTGCACGCGCGTTTCGGGAATCTCGAAACGGCTCCCCCGCGAAATCAACTGCTCCCAATACGCGCCCGTTCTTTCCAGAGCGCTTGCAAAGTCGGCCGCGCTGATCTCCTCCACGGCGCCCGCCGTTACCGTGTTGATCGTCGCCGCGCGAGAGGTTCCGGGGCTGGGGGGAAATACCGTGGTGGATGGCACCCGAACCTGAACGGTGCGACTGCCGCGCGCGGGCAGGTCCAAACTCCACGACTTTATCGCGGCGCCAGCCGGAACCGGCTCCATGTGAAAGGCGAGATCCGCCGTTCGGCTGCGGTTCTCAGGATTTGTAATATTCATCTGCACATAGGCGTGCAGGGTTTGATCCGCGGAGAAACCTTCGCTGTACCCGAAAGCCGTCTGCTCCAGTTCCAGGGCGCTGTGCCGGTCTTTTGCGATAATCATCGGCATGTAGCCGTTGGCCAGGCGCCTGGCGCAGGCATCCGCTCCCGATCCGAATCGATACCCATCAACGCTGAAGAACCCCACCGGCTTTTTGTAGTTCGCAATGTCTCCGGAAAACTGGAGCGACCCATCCGCTGCCACGCCAAGGGCAGATGGATTGTCTTTGACTCCAATCGCTTCGCGAGGCCATTTCAATGGCGGAAAATGCCGGGCAGCCTTTTCGAATGTGGGATCAGCTTTGCCGGCCAATGCCTCGCGGCCCCATGCATCCAGGCCGCCCTGGACCAACTGCCGCCGCTCCCGCCCGGAAGCTCTTGTCCTTCCGCGCGCCAGCGCCGTTACCCGAATGTCATCAACAGCGCAAAGGTGGATGGCATTTGTTGCCGGGGGATGGATCCACGGATTCGCAGGCGGGAATAGCTTTGTTTCCGCATCCCGGCCCGCCACGAGCAGGGCGGGTTTTGCCGAAAAACGCTGCGGTCTGTCGCCAATGTGCAGCGGCACGAACACCCCCTTCTCGTCCTGCCTGAGGATTCGAATGCAGTCCTGCGCAACCTCAATGGCAACGGTGTGCCATTGCTCCGCTGCCCAGGGACCCAGGTCATAGTCGTGAGGGTAGTTTCCAAGCGCCACGCGCGCCTCCATCCGCCCGGAGCCTTCCCTGTTGAGTCCCACCTGAACGAAGTTGGATGCATCCCACCAGGCGAAGATGGAGACGGCGCCGCCCTCACCGCTGGACTTCAATTTCGCCGAAACGCGAACGAGATCACGATCCAGCCCACGCTCGATATGCGCGCGATTTCCAGATCTGGCAGTAAACCTTGCCGCGCCGTTCTGGATGGCGATGCCGCTCTCCGGACCGGTATGAACGGTCCAGCCCGGATCGAGTGCCGACGCATCAAACCCCTCGATAAATGGCAGATCAAGCCCGGTTGTTGAGGCGGATTCGGCGGCTTCAATGGCGCCGGCGCCCAGGCAAAGAACGCCGCTTAGCGCAACGACCGAAAGCATTCGCATGTTCCGCTTGGAACCGTAAACGCCAGTCAAGGATTTCATGCTACATTTCATGCAAAGGGGTGATTAAAAAGGCGCGCCAGCACAATTTTTTTCACTCTCACCGCGCCGGCGCCCGGAACCGAGGAGGTTAACTTGCGGCGGCAGGGCGCCCGCCAAAGGAACCCTGCCGCCATTGTTGATAAGACCCGGTCGCTTACGGCGTTACAACGCGGTAAAACCGCTTCTGGTAGTTCGTCGAACCAAGGTCTGTGAACGAGAAGGCGCCGCTGGCAAACGTTCCGCTGCCCACCTCGATCCAGCTTGATGCATCCGCCAGGTTCGTCGTGGCCAGCACACGGTATCCGGCGCTGCTGGTCCCGTAGCTGCCGCTCATGCCGAAGTTGCCGTCATTCTCAAGGCCAAACGCCCCAATCTCAATGCTCCCCGCGCCCGCCACCCGCAAGGTGCCATCAACGGTCAACTGCGTGGTGTCCCATGTCAGCGGACTGATGTCAGGCAGTTCGAACGCGTCGAAGTTCGCCGCCGGGTAGGATGCCGCCGAGAAGAGCTTGAAGCTCTCGCCCGCAGTCACGGAACGACTCAGTTCGACCTTGAGTGTTCCGCCGTAACTGACGTTCGCCAGCCCGTCAATCTGGTCAAAGCCGGCCGCCGAGATTTCAAACACGTTGGTGCTGCCCGGCAGGTTGACCAGGTCATTGTTGATCGTGAGCGAGCCAACAGAGGACCCGGGAGCAATCGTGCCCTCGTTCGTCACCACGCATTGGATCACCCCGTCGCCCTGAAGCGTGCCTTCGGCCCGCACCTGGCAACCGAGGTAGAATCCAGCGGCATTCACCGGCACAGTGTTCGTGCCGAGGATACTGCCGTTGACGACGAGTGTGCCGTTGCTGATGACGGTGAAGCCGGAATAATAGTTCGACCCCGACAAGACCCACGTTCCCATGCCCGTCTTAAACAGATGATTGGTCATTTTATCGTAGGTGTTGCCGTTGATCAGCCCGGCATTCATTTCCCCATAACCGTCACCGCCGAGACAGTAGTAGGGGAAGCCGGCGAGCCATGTTTCATCCCTCACAATAGGACCATTAACGATCAGCTTGCTGCCCGCCGCCGCGCTGAAGTTATGCACGGATCCGCCCGTGGTTAACGTTATGGCGCCGTTTAGAGTGTTCGTGCCCTCGACACTGTGGATGGATGGCTGTAACAGGTAAGTGCCGCTCTTGCACGAAAAACGAATCTCCTCGTTGAGGGTAATGTTGTTCGCCAATTCAAGGCTGGCCCCCGCTGAATTGGGAATGGCCATGCTGAAGTAGCTGTCGGGTGTCGAGGCTGTTCCGAATGCGCCCGGGTTCGAGACGCGCACAATGCCCCCGCCCGAGAGCCAGAAAACGCCGCTGAAGTCATTCGCAGTGTCAATGTTCAGCCGGTTGACGCCGCGCTTGGTGACCGGCCCCGTTCCAACGATGTAGTTGGCCAGGGTCATATCATTCGTAACGTTGTACTCCAGGCTGCCGTTGTTGGTGATTGTTGCAGCCGCAACACTCCCGCTGGAACTCCCGTTACCGACATACAAGGCGCCGCCTTCCTCGATTGTAACATTCGCCGAACCGAGCCCGCTGCCGGTCGTGTTGGCGACCGTAATCGAGGAATTCGTTTGAATGAGAGTGCCGCCGGCGAACGTTTGCGCGGCTGTTAGGGCAAGATTGCCTGAGCCGGACTTCACCAGGCTGCCCGCACCACTGATAACACCCCCATAAGCGCCGGCGCCGGTTACCGTGAGAGTGCCCGATCCGAGTGAGACGTTGCCGCCCGCAGTTCCTCCACCGTTCAGGCCGGCCAATGTCTGGTTGTTGCCATTCAGATCCAGCGAGGTCCCGGCAACATCTGACAAGGTTACCGAGCCGCTCACGGGCAGCCGATCTGCCGAGCTAATCGCAATTGTGCCGCCCTCGATCATCGTGCCGCCGCTGTAGTCGTTCACACCGCTGTTTGCAAGGGTCAGCGTGCCGGAATTGGCTTTTACCAGCGCGTTTGTTCCGGTTAAACGCCCTGTCCCCGTGAAGGTGTAGGCCTTTAAACTGTTATCAATGAAAAGACCAAAGGGGAAAAGATCCGTGGTAAGATTCACCGTCCCCGATCCGGTCGCTGTGTTGTCGAACCGAACGATGTCGCCAACACCCGTCTGGGAGTACTTTTTGGCAGCTCCCGTTGTCCCATCTTTCCAGTTCAATGTGGCGAGATCCCAATCATCGCTGAGATTGCCGTTCCAGACCAATGTCAGCTTGTTCGTGATAACCACATCGATGGAGGAGTTGGCCAGGTTATTGCTCAAATAACCCTCGAGATAGAACGGCAGGGACAATACAAGGTCGTCCGCCCCAACCCCGCCGGCCAGCGGCAACCAATACTTTATGATCGGGTATTGCCCAATGCCCAGGCCCGCGCCGCTAACGGATAGGTTAAAGCCCGCAGCAGTAATCAGGTTGGACACCGCACAAACCGGAGCGGTGGGAACAGAATCGAGAGTGACGTTTAATGCGCCAGCCGTCAATTCAAGCCAGTTGAGAGGTCCAATGGTGTTCTTCGCAGAAAGGCTGCCACTCCGGATAACAATCTCGCTCCAGTTGTCGCTTTCATCGCTTGTCGCGGTCGTAATCGGTCCGTTGACAACCACTGTGCCGCCCATGTTATTCAAACCAATGTTCAAGAGCGCCTTGCTGGTGCCGGTGCTGGTGTTCGCTTTTTTGAACGAACCTAATTGCATGGAGTTATTGACCAGGAGAGTGCCGGTCCCGTCCACATTAATGTAACTTTCGACGCGCGGGCCGTAATCAGCCAACTGGATAGAGGCCAGAACGGTGTTAACATCCACCTTTCCCGCAGCTATTGAGAGGATACCCACAGATCCACCATTCGGCAGGCTGGGAGCGCCGGCTGTGCTGGGACTCCTGCCAACAACCAATTCATCCACCAGAGCGTCCACCGCGCCCCCGGAAAAGTTAACCGTGCCGTTATGCGCATTACCGCTGTAAGTTTGAGTGCTTCCGTCGCCAATGCGCCAGTAGCTCTGCCTTCCGGTGCCGGCGCGATTGCGAAAATAGGCCGAGCAGTCTGAAAAGCTCGGGTTAAATTCAATCGAGCTTGCCGCGGCCCTGCGGTAGCCGACCCATAGGCCGTTGTTCGCAAATATCGCATTCGTCACCCCCAGATAGAGCTTTCCTCCATCGGCCCCGGTGCTGCAATTCCCGAGGAGCAGGGGCGGACCCGATGTGTAACCCAGCAGTATCAGATTCGTTCTGGCCAGGAACATCGTTCCATTCGCGCGATAGCCACCGTCACCGGCAACGTACAAGCGCCCCAGGTAGCCCGTCAATGTGTCCAGGCCGGACAGATCGAGCGTGTACCTCGACCCGCTACCAGAGCTCGTCGATTGCGAAAACTTCGAACTCATAATTGAGTTCGAGGCAACCATAACCAGGCTCCCAGCTCCGTAGATATAGGCGTTGCCGAACCTTGGCGCTGCTCCCGCCTGGGCAATCACACCCCCGCCGGTTAGCGCGTATGCATTTGTCGCGGTAGAAATCGTCAGCGTTACGCCCGCATCAATCAGCGTGCTGTGTCCTCCGTTCGTGTTGATGTAGGAGAGGGATTGCACTGTTGTGTTGGCGGGCACCTGGTTGTTGGCGCTCCATGCCCCCCCGGTAGGCACATCAAGGGTGAAATACGTGTCGGTTGTAGCCGTGGGCGCCCCGTTGGTCCAGTTTGCCGGGTTCGCCCAGCTTATATCGCTGCCGCCTCCGCCGCTCCATCCGGTCGAGGCTGCCCAGGCAGATGCGGACGCCAGCAACGCGCTCGCAGCCATGATGCATATCCGGCGCTGCCAGCGGGTGGTTACAATCGCAGGAAACGCGACAGGTTTGTTGCTACTCAGTTTCATAACGATGGGTTTGTTTGTTTCTTGTTATCGGGTTGTTGAGCGAAAAACGTGAGAAAGACTAATCTTCAAGGTACCAGTAACTGTGAGCCACGTTGCCACTGCGGCGGTCGATGGCCCACAATGTCTTGAAGCCCACACGTTCGGAGTGACCGTCCATGAGCGTTAAAACAGCACCTTTGCCATGCACCGTCGGCCGGGCGTAGTTGTAAGGGTTACTGTATTGAGCCATGCTGTCCGCCTGCCCGTCTCCGTCCTTGTCCGTCGTGAACTTGTAGGAAGCTTCAACCGGCGAATAAACGTAGTGGGTGATGGTGTCCATATACATCAGCGCATCCGAAGGCTTCTTCACCCGTGACATTTTCAGGGCCGGCACACCCCGATTCGCATAGTAAAACGGACCGGACAGCGGGCTGCCGTAGCCGCCGAAGTTGGCTCCGATCCAGCAGTTCCAACTGTCCTGCGGCCAACTGCCAAAATCAAAGTTGCCATAAGACCCTGCGGGACACTTCCGGACTTCGTTGGTGTAGATATCCGTCTGGGCAAAATTCACATTCATCTGGGTTTGCCGGACGACGTATGGGGCTAGTTTTGCATGCCAGAACTCCTTGGTGTAATCGCCGGAGTTATCCCCGAAGAACGGAATGGCGTCGTTGAAATCCCCCAAATACATCATCGTCGCCAGGCCCCAGTTGCGCTGGTTCGAGGTGCAGCGCGCCTGCTGCGCCTTGCTCTTTGCCTTCGCCAGCGCCGGCAACAGCATCGCCGCCAGGATCGCGATGATCGCGATCACGACCAGCAGTTCAATAAGGGTAAAGCCACGGCGTGGACATGGCTGAAATTGTTTTTTCATGGTCTGGTTGATGTTTGCTGCGGTTACCATAGTCCTTCTACCGGCTGAAAGAAAGAGGGGTTGTGATAGTAGGAAGCCTGGTCGTCCCTGTCCGGTCCGTTCCATGGCGAAAGTATTTGTCATGCAATATGGCGCAAGTTGGGAGCGCCCGCCAACGCTGAGTCGCTCCGGCACATATACTGATTGCTCAATAAGCAGTATGGTGCCATGCCCCTCCTCGGGCCGTCTTGGTAAAATCGGCGGAGGGAATTGGTATTTTGGGAGAAGTAAAGACCTGCCGGGGCGGGCATGCCTGCCCCTCCGGACCGTTAATGCATGCCGCGCGGCTTCGATGCAGCAGCAGCGTGCGCGCCCCCAACCTGGCTCTTCATCCATTGAATGTCGGCAAGCACGGTCCGCCTGGTCGCGGAAAACCTGGACGGAAAGGCGTCATTCAACCGTTGCAACATGTCCTCCACCTTGCGCAAAAAACCCCTCGCCGCCGCAGCGGGTTCCGCTTCCATGAGACCGGCAAACCTGGCACGAACAGGATTTGTTCCTGTTCCACCCCCGGCCACGATGAACCCGGGATACGCTTCCACCAGGTCTTTCAGCACCTGCTGCTGCGCCGGCGTGGCGCCCAGGCGAACGATGGCCTGGGTGATCGAACGTGACGGAGCGTAGGTTTTCGGGTTGTAGGCGTAATCGGCGCAGGTGGCCAGCGGAATCCGGTTGATCTGGTTCTGGGCGCACATGGAATTGCTCAAATAGCCGTCAATCACTTCACACAAGCCGGCGTCGCGCCCGCTCAGCGCGCCCAGGTGCAGCGTCGGATTCGCATCGTTCACAGGGTAATTGTCCCAAAGAAACATCCGGTGCTGCACGGCGCGCCGGTAGCTCTCCGCCGCAACTCGCGTTACCCGGGGCGTCACAATGGCATCGCCATTCCAAAAGACGTAAGCCTCCGGGTGCAATTCGCGCGCAATCGCGCTTAAATACGCGTTATGCTCCGGATTGGTTCCATCCCCCCAGCATGCCGTCGGACAGAGAATCATCTGCGCCCCGCTATCCTCGGCGCGCAAACGGTCAAAAACCCGGTTCACCAGCCGAGCATGGACCGCACCGCCGACCGTCGGCTCCTCCAGCCCCCGGGTGTCATCCAGGCAGATGCTGAACCACTTGACGTTCCGGCGCTGCGCCCACAAATAGTGCTTCGTAAACGCCTCGATATCACGGTCGTTGGCAGGATTCAGCGGGCGGGGGGAGGCCAGTTGCGGGTGCAGGGCCAGGCAAAAGGCAATGTCATTCTCCTGGCAGGCTCGAATGATCGCCTCGAAGGCTTCCTTCCGCGTCGCAGGCAGCGGTTCCCACCACTTGTTGCACCAGGGATCTCCCGGATGCGACACCGCCACAGACCGGTAACAGGTCATCAGGAAGTTCATCTTCAGCGCCCCAAGCGTTGGAATCTCCTCCAGGTACTGCTCCGGCGCCCAGGACCAGCCCTTCATCCCCCGGAATCGGAACCCGGTCAGCGGCTTGTCCGCGCGCGCGGTTTCCGCGGGCGATGACACTCCAGCCGGCAGGCGAACCCGCCGTTGCTCCCGGTACGCCAGCGGCGAACATCCGTGCACTGTCTTGAAGCAATGATGAAAATTCGATAAGTCCTCGAATCCCGATTCGAACGCCACCACGCTGACCGGACGGTCCGTCTCCGCGAGCAATTCAGCCGCGTGCTTCAATCGCAACCCGTGCACATACTGGCGCCAGCTCTGGCCTGTAACCCTGCGAAACAGTTCCCCGAATTGCCGCGGGCTCAGCGCCACGGACCGCGCGGCATCAGCAATCGTCTCCTGCCCCAGGTAATGGGATTTCAGATGCAACACGTACCTTGCAACCCGATCGGTGCTTTCACTGCCGGGCTCGAAACCCGGAACATCCTTTCGCCCGCGGCGCCGGGTAAGACGAAGCATCCGAACCGCAAGATCCATCAGCCGCGATTGCAACAGTATTTCCCACCCTTCCTGCCCCGACTCCTGTTCAAACAACATCTCCTGCAACAGTCCTCGCACGCCGCGAGCCTGGTTGACGACCGCCCAGCCCAGATCAACCGTCACCAACCCCAAAGCAGCCAGTTGACTCTGTAGCGCCGCCGGCAGCAACTCAGGCCGATAGGCGATCACATAACCAAATACAGCATCCTTCGACTGAATCTCATGGCGGTCGGGCAACCCCGCTGCCGCATGGGCCATCGTGTCCGGCCCCAGCATGTTCAACCGTCCCGCATACCCCCAGGAAAGATGGCCGGAAGTAACAACAAACAAGCGGGAATAATCGTCCTTCAGCGCGCCGGAATACTCCAGATGACCCCGGATCTCATAGACCAGCACGCCGCAAGCCGGCGCCTCCGATTGAGGATGTATCCATCCCCCTTCTGATGCGTCGTTTTTGCCGGGCGCGAAAGGCACACCTTCACGGTACGGGAAAGCCTTCGCGCAAGTCAACCCCGACGCCTCCCCGCAGCTTCCATTCCTCCAGTGCGCTGCAAAGGATTGAATGTCGATCCGAATTATGTTTCAGTCTTCGAAAATGAGCCGTTACGATTACCTGGCCTCCGATCCCTCACTCCGAACGATCCTCGAGTCCCATAACGCAGATGACCTGAAGAAAATGGTCGCGCTGCTCCCTGGCGTCAAACTGAAAGCTCCACGAAAGGCGGATCTCGTCGAAGTGCTCGTGCGCGCACTCCTGGGTGGCGGGATCGTTGGGCTCTGGGCACGACTGAAGGCGCTGGAGCAATCTGCCGTCGCCGAAGCGGTTTATTCGGATGATGGAATGTTCGATTCCGGCGCGTTTCATGCCAAGTACGGCGCGCTGCCGGTGTTCACAATCAAGCAGGAAAACCAATGGCAAAGCGATCCCACCCTGCTGGGACTGTTCATCCCTCCGATCTCGTTCCAAGGGCGTGGGGTGCCCGCTGATTTGCGGGAGAAATTGCGGGCGTTTGTGCCCGAGCCAGCGGAAGCCAAACTGAGCTCTCTCGAAGAGATCCCGAGCAATCCACCCCGGAAATGGACCTCGCGCCGCTTCGATGACAAAAAGCTCACAACGATCTATGAGGAGCACGAAATGCCAATGAATGTGCGGCTGACCGAGCGGGCCGCCGCTCAGGATCTGCGCACGGTCTTGCGCCTGATTGACCAGGAAAAAATCCAGGTAAGCTCGAAAACCCTGCTTCCCTCGAAAGCCACAATGACCCTGCTCAATGACCTTCTGCACGAGCGCGATTTCTTCGAGCTCACAGAGAAGGACAAGCCCTGGCATCCTGAAGTCGGGCCGGTAAAAGCCTTTTCCTGGCCCCTCCTCGTGCAAGCCGCTAAACTCGCCGCACTCCGGAGCGAAAAACTCGTGCTGACCAAAACCGGTCGCACCGCCCTCGAAGCCCCGCCGGCGCAGACCCTCCGCGAAATCTGGCATGCATGGGTCACGCGCGGCATCATTGACGAATTCAGCCGCATAGACACCATCAAGGGCCAAAAGAGGAAAGGACACAACGGCCTCACGCCGCCGGGAGATCGCCGCCTCGCCATCAAATGCGCGCTGGCCGAATGTCCCGTCGGCCGATGGGTCGAGGTCGGGGAGTTCTCGCGTTACATGCAGGCTGGCGGTTTCAAGTTCAAGGTGACGCGCAATCCCGAGGGGCTTTACATTTGCGACCCGCAATACGGCAATCTCGGTTACTCTGGTTACGGGGGCTGGAACATCCTCCAGGAGCGTTACCTGCTTTGTTTGCTGCTCGAATATGCTGCACCCCTGGGTATGGTGGATATCGCTTATGAACATCCCTCCGGCGCGCGCAACGATTTCAGGGATCAATGGGGCACGGACGACCTCATCTTCCTCAGCCGGTACGACGGCCTGCGTCACTTTCGAGTAACCCCCCTCGGGGCGTACATCCTCGGCCAGGTGGATCATTATGAATCGCGCCGGGAAGAAACCACCATCTCCCTGAGTGTGCTGCCGAGCCGGCAGATCCGCCTCGACCAGGGCGATCTCTCACCCGATCAGAAACTGCTCCTGGAGAATTTCGCGGAATCTCAGGGCGCCGGGGTCTGGACGCTCGATGAGCCACGTGCCATCAAGTCCATCGAGAAAGGGGCGCGCATCGCGGAACTCCGCGCCTTCCTGGCGGCCGGCGATCCCCAACCACTTCCCGAGGCCGTGGAAGGCTTCCTCGCGGCGGTGGAACAGCGCGGGGCCGCCTGCGCACCCAAAGGAACCGCGCTCTGGATCGAGTGCATCTCGCCGCAGGTCGCGGAAGTCATCGCTCAGAATTCCCAAACGGGCAAACTCTGCGCGCGCACGGGTGAGCGCGGCCTGGTCGTCCTGCTGGACAAGGAGAAAGCGTTCCGAAACGCGCTCAACGCGATCGGCTACGGAATGCCCCAGGTATAACTCCGCCCCGCCGGTTCGAACTTCTTTCGGAGCAACAGACCGCCGCCGCGCGCGTCCGGTTATCTTTACAAACCCCGGAATCCATTTACGCTGCGCCCAATGTTGACGGCATTGGCAACCGGCGTTTTGCTGGGATTCTCCGCTGGCATCTCTCCCGGTCCCATGCTGGCGCTCGTCCTGGCCCAGACGCTCCGGCACGGCTCTCGCGAGGGCTGCAAAATCGCCCTGACCCCGCTGGCCACGGACCCGCCGATTATCCTCGTGACACTGCTCCTGGCCAGCAAACTTGCGCAGTGGCATTCGGTGCTCGGTGTTTTTTCCATTGCCGGCGCCGCCTTCGTTCTGTTTTTGGCGTGGGAGAGCTTTCGCCCGGCTCGCGAGAGCGCCGAGGCCCCGCCAGAACCGCCCCGATCGTGGTTCAAGGGCATCGTCACAAACCTCCTCAACCCGCATCCATGGGTTTTCTGGCTTACGGTGGGCGCGGCAATGCTGGCAAAGACGTTAACACAGGGTTGGGCCGCAGCCGCGGCCTTTCTGGGCGGATTCTATGTTCTGCTCGTCGGGTCCAAGGTCGTGGTCGCCTTGCTCGCGGGCCGATCCCGCCACCTGCTGACCGGACGCCCATACCCGATGTTGATGCGCGCGCTGGCAGTCATGCTGGCATTGTTTGCAGTCCTGCTGTTCAGGGAAGGACTAAAGCATCTCGGGCTGATCTGAGCACCGGCTGGTCCAAGCGCTCCCTTGCTTTCAACAACCAGCCGGCCTTATTCTGCTCTGCGGAAAGGGCCCCGAAATATGAGTAAAGTGATTCTGATTATTCTGGCAATTCTGCTCCCGCCCCTGGCGGTCTATCTCAAAACCAAGGCGGTCAAGGACACGGTCATCAACGTTATTCTCTGCCTTTTTTTCTGGATTCCCGGAATACTTCACGCCCTATACCTGATCCTCAAGTAAGCCGCCGAATCCCCAATCTCAATAGTGGCGCAGAGCGGTTTATGGCGAGCGTTGCACCTGGATCCGGTGAAATCTCGAGGGCGGCACAACGTTGTTCGTAAAGGTGTTGGTGGGGCCGGGAATGATCGCCTCCACGGTATCCATTTGGACCACGTTTGTGCCGGCCATGACCAGGTAGTTCCGCTCCGGGATCGCAGGATCCCACGACAAAACGAACTCGTCTCCCTTTGCTTCGCCTTGCACTTTGAATTGCGCTGCGGGATCCGCAGGATTTAATCCGGCCACGTACGCACCCAGCAGGGTGTTGATGCCGTTGGCCGCCATGGCCGATGCCTGGGCGTTGGTCGGCCCATTAAAGTACTTGATCTCCCACCAATCCGGCATTCCGTCCATGTCGGTGTCTTTGAATGCTTCGTCATCTATCGTCAATCGCCCCGAAGGCGAGGCGGCAGGGCGAACGGCATACACCCGTCCATCCCCCGTTTCCACAGTAATAACCCGGGTATCCTCCACCACTTTGATCCCGCTGGAGGACGCCCCTTTCCGCAAAGGAAAGAGCAGCGTGACAAATGTGTGCGAACCGGCTCCCGACCTGTTGTGCCGCAAGGTTGTGACGGCGCGAATGCTGCCGTTTGAGAGCTTCCAGCCCATGACCTCGGGCGTCAGCTTGCCGCTGGCGGTGCTGACCTGCAGTCCATTGGTGCGCAGCGGTATCACGACCAAATTGGGCTGGTTCGCGTCCGCCGTTTGCGCCCGAAACCCGTTCATGCCGATGGCGGTCGAGTCGAGCTGCCATCGGATTTCATAAGTGTGCGTGGCGGAATCGTTCGGCACAAACCAGTCCTGCACAACGTAAAGGTCCGGCGCGCTGAAAGCCACCTGCCGGTGGTGGGTTGCCGGCGTGCCCCAGTCATCGTAGAAATTCGACGGAACTTTGTAAGGGTACGAGTCGTTGCCCACAGAGCCCGCCAGCCCATAGCTGTTCGAGAATGAGCCGCTCGCCCAGGCTCCCCCCTCGGTAATCTGCCACGCAAAGTCTGTCAGCGGCTGGTATGGCATCTGGCTCGGATGCGGCGCGTTATACCACCGCCGGCGCTGAGGCCGGTTGTCCACCAGTCCGGTGCTGTGCGCAAAGGTGTCGCGCAGGTAGTTCAGGTAGGTCCAGTCCGCCGTCTCGCCCGGCTGTGGCGAATCCAGCAGGATTTGCCGTCCGTACGACCACATCACAACATTCAGCTTGTCCTGGTGCGCGTGCCGGTAACCCACGGGCCCGGCATCGAAAAGCATGTAGTTCGCATTGGTTTCCCAGCCGGAGCGCGCCACCAGGTACCCGGCGTACGGAAAAGCAACAGACGTGAAGCGCGGCTGCGCTCCCTGTGCGCCTTTACTGACGATCCACCGGAAGTCCTCACGCCCGGGAAAATAAGTCACGCCCGTGCTGAGAACCGCCTTCACGTCGGCCTGCCCGCCGTCGTTCACGCAGGGCGTCCACCGGTCCGGAGCCATCAGTTTCACATACGCCTCAAAAAGATGCTCGGTTAGCCCGGGAAAGGTGATGAAGTTAAACTCCTCGAGCCGGCCCACAAATTGCGCCAGGTCATACATGACGTAGTAATTTGAAAAGAACGTCCCGTAACTCGCGGATTTTTCGATGCTCATCCCGTCGGGCAGCCAGCCCCGGCCAATGTCTGTCATCGCCGTCTCGCAAGCCGACTGCCGCCAGGCGGTCGCATCCCGAAACTCGGGATAAACAACCCCGGATGTGTAAAGCCCCGCCATCTCGAAGGTCAGCCAGTTCGAAGTGTCGCTCCGATTGCGATAAATGTGATCCGTTTGATCCCACACCGTTTTCAGGAAAAGGACGATGTCCTCATCGGTGAACGCCGGGGATTGCAGCAGGCACTGAAACGCCGTCGGCCAACCGGTGCGCATCCGGATGCCGGTGCTCATGGTGGTCCACATGGCCCCGGAAGGATTGCTGGCGTGATACTGCCAGGCAAAGCTGCGCATCAGGTAGATCAGCGCCTGGGCCACCTGGTCCCCTGTCTCGACAGCGGCCGCTTCGCCGAATGTGGAAAAGAAATACATGCGCTCCTTGCTCGACATCGTCGCAGCTTCCCAGTTGAAGATGTTCCCGTCCCACAGACTCGTCGCGTAGTCTCCCGTGCGGTTTACCAGGGGCTGCGCCGCCTGCAGACTGCCGGCGGGATTGCTCACGCTCGCGGCGGGGTTCTGCGCGTCCACGTAGTGAAATCGTCCGGTTCGCTGCCGGTAATACGCGCCAAGGGCCGCCTTCGCAGCGCTAACGCCGTTGGTTGTCAGTGCCGCTTTCACCGCTGCAAGCCCCGGCAAATCCAGGTTTAACCGGCTGAAGAGCTGCGCATCCGTCATGGGAGGAACGGGCTCAGCCTCAAACAGCACTTCCGCCGATGCCACAAAGGCGCCCCCTTCATGCTCTCTGGAATAGATTCCCACCTCCGAGAGATGGCTGCTGTTGTAGGCCACGCTGATGGTCGCCTCGCGGCTGCCGCTATTGAGCGCTGTGGCTAGCGCTGCTCCCTCAACCGAGCCCGCGCCAAGGGGCAGGGTCATTTCACGCGGACTCCCCGTCGCATATTGAATGCTGCCAAGCGGGGTGACGGTCTGCCCGGGATACGGCACGAATTCGCGGACTGTGCCGCTCACGTTGTTGGCTGGCGCATTGGTCCAGCATATGCCCGACTCGGTCCAGTTGTTCGCCCCGGTCCCGGTGATGAGGCTGAAGGCGATCGTTCGAGTTTGCGTGGTGCTGCCGGCCCAGAAAACACGCAGGTTTTCCACTCGCGCCACGTTCGTGGCGCCAAAAGATGAGGCATCCAGCCGCAGGTATGCTTTGTTCCCCCCGAGCTCCGTTTGCGAAAGGGACAAAACGCTGTTCGTTCCGAAATTTGCCGTCGGGTTGTTCCCCGCTATATGGGCGTCGGCCGATACCGGCAAACTCGCCGCCGGGAGCGACACAGCCATCATAAACAAACCGGACAGGGCCAATGCGGACAGAGCGCGCGCCGCCACGGAACGCCACCCTCCGTTCAGATCAAACGGTGTCGCTTCAGAGTCTCCGCCAGATACGCCTCTCATATCAATACATCCGATATATCCTGCCAATTGTCATTGTAGCCCAGCCTCGCACGCTTCTAAAGGAAAGCTTTCGTCTGGTTCCAGCGGCGCCCAGCCCGCGATCCTCATCCTGCCCACCGTATCACACCCTCGACCGGGCACATCTCATCCACGTCTCTTAAACAGCATGGGCATCGTGCCTCCGAAAGCGGCAAAAGCCCCCCTTGTACAAAACCATGTCCGGCACCCGGAACGAACTGAACCACACGGTTCACGGCCCGAATGACCGTGCCGCTTCGCGTCATGGATTGACTGTGCGTTCCTTGAGCCAGGGAAAGTCGCGCGGCGCGGACGTTGGCCCTGAGACTGCCGTTTTTGTAATAGCCCGCTTTGTTCCGCTGTCCAGCCACTTCTTGATCTCCGCGTGCCCATCCGCAAACGACAGGCCGCCCGCGCCGTTGTGATAAGACGCCGGCAGGTCAAGGAAAGAGTCCGATCTGCCGGACAGGGTCGAAAAAACACCGTCGTTGATGCTGTCGGGATGCTCATCCACAAATACCCAGATCATCGAAGGCCGCACGAGCGAGGTGTACTTCGGATACGCCCATGTTTGATATTGCTGTGTCGTTTCGTCCAGGCGCGCCAGGTACGTGTTCATCGAGATGCTGCGAACGCGCGGCCCGATCGCCGATGGCGTGCGGTCCGCCGGGCAACGGTAAACACCCAGGGTTTTCGCGGTGTAGAAACCCAGCAATCCCTCCGTTAACAACGCCTTGTTTGTGTTGGCGCCGCCCGGATCACCCACAAGCCAATCCATCCACCCGTTCACCCAGCGCGTGCGGGTCACCTGTCTTCCGGTCGCGTTCAGGACCATGTATCCGTTGTTATCGTCGGTGTACATGTGCCACGCGACTTGCATCTGTTTCAGGTTGTTGAGGCAGCCAACCCCTTCCGCTTTGGTCTTGGCCTTGCTCAGAGCCGGAAGCAGCATCGCCGCCAGGATCGCAATGATCGCGATCACCACCAGCAACTCAATCAATGTGAACCCCGACACGCCAGTCCAGCCCGGTCCAGGCCTGTTATGTTTTCCGCGTAAGTCCATGCGAATGATGTTCGAACTTATGTCTGCCTGCGCGCCAAAGGAACCGCCAGCGCGCACCTCACGGCACTCGCACCCGGTAAAACCTTCGCGATTCTGCGCCGGCCGCCAAATCGGTCCATTGCATCGGAGGCTGGGCCACCGACACCGTCTCCCTCTCCGCCCAATCGGTCATGTTGGTCGAACTCAGTACGGTATAGTTCGCATTGGCAGGACCGTTCAGCTCCAAAACCGGATGCCCCTCGCTGAATCCTACCCACCCGATGGACGGCACAACCGGCGTCTTCTCTCCGAACCATAAAGTCGCTGTGTAGATGCCTTCCGACCTTTCTCGAGAGTAAATACCTATATCTGTGGTTGTCGAAGTGCTGCTGTAGCTCACCCCGATCGTAGCCTTTCGATCGCCCGTGTTCAGCGCGTTTAGCAGGGCTGTCTCCCCGGCTGACCCCTCCGGGATCTGGAGGTTCATCTCTCGCGGAGCTCCCGCCACGTATTGTGTGGAGCCAAGGGTGATTACCGACTGCCCCGGATAAGCAACAAAGTCGCGGCTCGTGGTCGAGTTGTTAGCCGGGGCGTTGTTCCACGTAATTTCAGTTTCCGTCCAGTCATTTACACCCGTCCCGCTGAGCAAAACAAACATCATGGTCCGGGTTACATTTACGCTGCCCGAGTAGTAAAACCGCACCCGCTCTGCCCTCTCGAGTTGGGTTGAGCCCAACGAGGAAGCATCAAACAGCAGGTAGGCTTTCTTCCCGCCCAATTCGGTTGGGCCGATCGCCAAATTGTCGGCAGTGCCGAAAGGCACATCCGGATAAGTCGAGTTCACGTAGGCATCCATGACCACAGGCAGGACTCCCTCCGGCGGCAGTATCTCCAGGGCGGCAGCCATCGTGCCATCTCCATGTTCCCTGGAATAGAACCCTGTAACGCTGCTTTGGGAGCTGTTATAGCGAATGCCAATCGTCACTTTGCGACTGCCGGTGTTCAGGGCGTTGAGCAATTCGGTCTCCGCCGCCGATGCCGGCGCAATCGGGATGGTGACCACCGTTCCCACAGCGCCTCCCCCGGACATGCTGCCCAGCGGCTTGACGGTTTGGCCGTCATACGCCACGAAATCCCGCGCGGTGCCCGCCACATTGTTGGCCGGCGCATTGGTCCAGCAAATGCCCGATTCGGTCCAGTCATTCGCCCCGGTCCCGGTAATCAGATCCGCAGCGTAGGTGCGCGTCAGGCTCGTGGTAGTCACGACCCGAATCCCACCCACCCGGCTGATATTCGTTGTGCCCCACCCGGAGGCGTCGAAGAGCAGGTAGGCCTTCTGCCCACCCTGATCCGTCTGACTGATGTTGACGGTCTCGGTATTAAAGTTCAAATCGGGGAAATTGCCGTTGATGTGCGCGTCGGCAGTGGTTCGCAGCAGGGTTGTGTCGGCCAGCAGATTTCCAGCCATCAGGTGAAGCGCGGCCACAGCGGCCAGGCAGCAGATTATCCTTGTGTTCTTCATAATGCCAATCTTTCTCAGAATCAATTTCTGTCAAACCGCCGCCGCTGTCACGGCTGCGGAAGACAGCTCCTCCTTGTTATCCAGAACTGGGCAACCCCGTAACTTACGCCCTCGATCCGGATCGCCGTCCACGCACGCCCAACAGAATCATTCCTCCACACAGCAGCAACGATCCCATGGCCGGCTCCGGCACGAACGTTACATCCAAAAGCGCAGGTGAACTCCCGCCGCCATACTCCCTGGAGCGAAACGGAATAGATGTCTCGATAGTGCTCCCAAGACTCAGCCCGAGGGTGAGCTTCCGGTCGCCGGTATTTAGAGCATTCAGGATCGCTGTCATGTCGTCCAGGAGCAGACCGCTAAATGGCACTTGGTAGACGGTGTCCGTTGCACCGCCCAGGGATATACCCGCTACCCTGATCACTGTCTCACCTGGAAACGCAACAAATTCCCGGTTCGCGGCCGCCACGTTGTTGCCGGGCGCGCTGTTCCATGTAATGGCCGATTCGGTCCAGCTATCCACATTCTCTCCCAAAATGGCGGAAACATTAACGGTCCTGCTGACTGTTCCGCCGCCACGCTGAACCTGAAAGAAGTTTATACTGGAAATCAGCGGCAATTCCGAAGCGTCAAAAAGAAGGTAGGATTTACGCCCACCGTTGACCTGGCCGTGCTGACCAGCGTAAAGCACATTTTCCCCGCCAAAATTCGAGTCAAGGTAGCCGTCCCGCCCATCAATGTATGAGTCTTGTGAGACCGTAATCGTCGCAGCCTGCAC
>CAYNZC010000065.1:0-25118 GCA_964401575.1 uncultured Verrucomicrobiota bacterium | reverse complement strand
GTTGGATAAGCTGCGCCATCTCACGGGGCAAATCCCCGGTTGGATAAGCTGCGCCGATGGGGATGAGTGTTATTTGAGTTGGTCGGGGTTGAGTGCCTTGAGCTCTTTGGTGACGAACAGGCCATCCTTGCGGATGAGTTTGCCATCGAACCAGATTTCGCCGCCGCCCCACTCGGGTCGCTGGATCAGGACCATGTCCCAGTGGATAGCGGATTTGTTGCCGTTATCGCACTCCTTGTAAGCCTGGCCGGGGGTGAGGTGGAAGGAACCGGCAATCTTTTCGTCGAAGAGGATGTCGCACATCGGGTTCAAGATGTAGGGGTTGAACCCGAGCGAAAACTCGCCTGTGTAACGGGCTCCGGGATCGGTGTCCAGGATCTCGTTGATACGTTTTGTGTTGTTTGCGGCAGCCTCGATGATCCTGCCGTTTTTGAACACGAGGCAAACATTCTCGAATTTTGTTCCGCCGTAGAGAGTTGGGGTGTTGAACTGGATGCGTCCGTTGATCGAATCCCTGACCGGGCAGGAGAAGACTTCGCCGTCCGGGATGTTGCGGTCGCCTTTGCACATTTTTGCGCCGATGCCCTTGATGCTGAAAGTGAGGTCTGTGCCCGGGGACTGGATGCGGACGCGGTCCGTTTTCTTGAGGAGGTGCTCGAGGGGTTTCATTGCCCGGGCCATTTTGCGGTAATTCATGGTGCAGACATCGAAATAAAGATTTTCGAAAGCTTCGGTGCTCATTCCGGCGGCCTGGGCCATGCTGGGAGAGGGCCAGCGCAGGACGCACCAGCGGGTTTTGCTGACTCGATAATTCAGCACCGGGCGGGTGATGCGGGAATTGAGCGACAGCAGAGGGGAAGGCACGTCCGAGTTCTCGTTGATATTATGGCTGCCGCGGACGGCGATGTAGGCCTGCATTTTCTTCATGCGGAACAGCTCGATGTCGCGCACCAGAGTGGAGTGGGTCTTGTCGGTGTTCCTGAGGAGCTCGCGGGTCACGCGGGTGTGGCGGACCTCGGCGATGGGCACCGCCCCGACGGCGCGGGCGGCGCGAATCAGTTCGACGGTGAATTCATCCGGCACATCCACCATATCCAACAGGATGCGGTCGCCTTTCTTGAGGGCGGTTGAGTATTCGACGAGGAGTTTTGCCAGTTTGGTATATCGGGGATCTGTCATAGAATCAATTGGACCATCGTTTACTGCGAAGTTTTGGCGAGCCGTTCGCGTTTTCTGAAGTCGCGCTCTTTGCGGCGGGCTTCCGCCCTGAGCAGGTTTTCGGGAGACCAGCCGCGCGCATGGGTGGCGGCGGCCAATTCGAAGAGTTGACGGGCTGCCGCGGCGCGCGTGAGGCGCGTGTTTTTTACCGGCTGGAAGAGGCCGGCGCGCCTGGCTTTTTTGAGGAGTTTTTCCACGCGCATGAGCGCCGGGAGGTGTTTGGGAATGCCGTCCAGAGCGCTGGGTCTTGCGTGCCGGGTGCCGTGCTTTTCGGCGCGTTTGATCTTTTCCCAGTTTGCCCAGACCTGGTCCACGTCATTGACCTTCAGCTCGCCGAAGACGTGCGGGTGGCGTCGCACCAGCTTGTTGGCGAGACGTCGCGCGACGCGGTGGAAATCGAAGGCGCCGCGTTCCTTAGCCATCTGGCTGTGAAAGACGACCTGGAGCAGGACGTCGCCGAGTTCCTCCTCGAGCTCGTGGTCGTCGCCGTTTTCGATGGCGTCCAGGAGTTCGTAAACCTCCTCGACCGCGTGCCATCTGAGGCTCTTGTGGTTTTGTTCGCGGTCCCAGGGGCAGCCGTTTGGCGCGCGGAGGCGCGCCATGATACTCATCAAGTCTTCGATGGCGGTTTTATGCTTTCTGCGGCTCATAGGACCACCATGTCATTTCGGTGGACGACCTCGACCCGTTTGAGGGCGCCTTTGGAGATATCGGTGGCGCTGTAGCCTGCGATGCCCCGGGCGAATTCCGTGCCGTTCAGATCGCATATACGGACGACGTCGCCGGCTGCAAACTGTCCTTCGCACTTTGTGATGCCGGGCGGCAGGAGGCTCTTTCCATTTTCGCGCAAGGCTTTTATTGCTCCGTCATCCACGATGAGCGCGCCGCGGGGGTGATGGAAAAAGGCGATCCACCGTTTGCGGCTTTGCAGGCGGCTGGAGCGGGGGAGAAACAGGGTGCCTTCGTCCTTTCCCTCGATCACGCGGCTGAGGTTGTTTTTCTTCCTGCCGGAAGCGATCACGAGTGGAATTCCGGAGCGGACGGCGATTTTTGCGGCCTGGATTTTGGAGATCATGCCGCCGACCGCGGTTGCGCTATCCGTGCCGCCCGCCAGTTTTTCGAGCGCGGCGTCGATTTTTTCGAGGCGGGAGATCACCTTAGCGCCGGGTTTGCCGAAGTTTTCGATGACCCCTTCGACCGTAGTGAGGATCACCAGCAGGTCCGCCGGCAGGAGGGCGGCAACGAGGGCGGACAAGGTATCGTTATCTCCGAATTTGAGTTCCGTGAACGAGACCACGTCGTTCTCGTTAATGATGGGCACGACGCCGTGGCGGAGGAGATTGACGAGCGTGTTTCTGGCGTTGAGGTGGCGGTCATGGTGTTCGAGGTCGGCATGCGTCAGGAGGACCTGGGCGACGGAAAGGCCATGCACGGCGAACAGCTTATCGTAAGTGGCCATGAGTTTGGATTGACCGATGGCGGCGCAGGCCTGGAGCTCGGCGAGGTCCGATGGGCGTTTGGCGTGGCCGAGGACGCCCATGCCGGCGCCCACGGCACCCGAGGAGACCAGGACCATTTCCCGGCCCGCCTTGCGCTGGGCGGCGATTTGCGAGACGAGCTGCTCCATCTGCGCGATATCCGGCTGCTTGCGGGAATCGGTCAGCACCCCGGTGCCGACTTTCACCACGATGCGCGAAACTTTCTTAAGATACTGCGATCTCACGGAGAATCTCGTAGCAAACTGGCTGCTTTGTGTCGATTGATATCCGATCCCATATCACTAGAATGGGGGGCCGATGCTGAACCTGAACAAACTTAATCCGCAGCAGCGGGAGGCCGTGACGACCACCGAGGGGCCGGTGCTGATCCTTGCCGGCGCGGGCACTGGCAAGACGCGCGTGATTACGTGCCGGATTGCGTGGCTGGCGGAGCGAGGGGTGCCGAGAGGGAACATCCTGGCAGTGACGTTCACGAACAAAGCCGCGCGTGAGATGCAGGAACGCGTGGCGGAACTCCTTCCCACGAGGCGCCGGAAACAGGGCGGCGACGCCCCGGAAGAGGAGAGGCCAACCATCTCGACGTTTCATTCCCTTTGCGTCCGCATTTTGCGCCAGCACATTGAAAAGCTTGGGTACAAGCGGAACTTTGTGATTTATGACGAGACGGAGCAACTGAGCACGGTGAAGCGGATATTGTCGGATTTTGTCTCGAAGAGTTTCACTGTGGAGCCCGGCGCGGTACTTGCGATACTGAGCCGAGTGAAGAACGGCGGGCGCAACGCCGAATTCTTTGGCGACCCAATGTATCGCGAACTCGCGCGGCTGGTGCGCCCGCGCTATGAAAGCGCGCTGCGCGCGTGCAACGCGGTGGACTTTGATGATCTGATACTGCTCACCCTTCGCCTGTTTGAGGAGCACCCGGAAGCGCTTGAGGCCTGCCGGGCGAAATACCGGTACATCATGGTGGACGAATACCAGGACACCAATGCCGCGCAATTCAAGCTTGTGCACGCCCTTACGGAGAAGCACCGGAACCTTTGCGTGGTGGGTGACGATGATCAAAGCATTTACGGCTGGCGCGGGGCGGAAATTGCCAACCTGCTGGATATGGAAAAGCACTTTCCGGAAGTGAAGGTGGTAAAGCTGGAGCAGAATTACCGCTCGACGAACACGATCCTCAACGCGGCGAACGCGGTCATCAAGAGAAATGCAGCGCGCCGGGGCAAGGCGCTCTGGTCCCAGAACGGAGACGGCGCGAAGATCGAGATGTATTCATTCCAGAACGAGGAGGAGGAGGCTCGATCCCTTGTGGACCGGATACAATTCGCGCGGATGGCCCGTCGCGTTTCGTGGTCTCAACAGGCCGTGCTTTTCCGCACCAATGCGCAGTCGCGTCCGATTGAGACCGCGCTGCGTCGCGCGAGCGTCCGCTACCGGCTGATTGGCGGGCAAAGTTTTTTTGATCGCAAGGAAGTTCGGGATGTCCTGGGTTATTTTAAAGTCCTGGTGAACCCGCACGATGACGCCAGCCTGTTGCGGATCGCCAATGTGCCTGCGCGGGGCCTAAGCGACGTTACGATGGAGCGGCTCGTTGCGGCCAGCGCCGAGCGCAAGAGTTCGGTTTACTCGGCAATGAAGAACCCGGCTGTGACAGCGATGTTTCAGCGGAAGACCGCGGAGAGTATTGAGGAGTTTGTTCGGTTCATCGAGCACCGGCGGGGACAACTGCAGCATCCTGCCGCCGGGAATTCCCTTCAAGTCTGGGCGGCTGATCTGATGGAGAGCACCGGTTACTACCGGGAGATGCTACGGCTCGAGAAGAACGTTGAAACGGGGGAAAACCGCGTTCGCAACCTGAAGGACCTGATCGGGAGCCTTGATGCAAGGTCGGAGGGGAAGACCCTGAGCGCACGGCTTGAGAATTACCTTGAAGAAATCACCCTGGATGCCGAGCGGGAAACCGAGGAGGAGGCGGGGGACGCCGTGACACTGATCACGATGCACAGTTGCAAGGGGTTGGAGTTTCCGCATGTTCACATTGTCGGGATGGAGCAAGGGCTTTTGCCGCATGCGCGTTCCGAGGAGGAAGACAGCGTTGATGAAGAGCGGCGGCTTTTTTACGTGGCTCTGACACGAGCCATGCAGACCCTTGCGCTGAGCTACTGCAAGGGCCGCACAAAATATGGGAAGATCATGCCCGCCCATCCCTCAGTATTTCTGAAGGAACTTCCCGCCGAACTTGTGGAACGGATGGACGAAACTTCGGCCAAACCCGTCAGCGCGGATGCGGGGAAAAGCTTATTTGACGCTTTGCGCGCATCGTTGGAGTGATGGGCGAGACGCAAACGGGGTTGCAGGGCAGGGGGAGGCGCGCGTCTCCGGAAGAGAAAACACGCGGAGTGGCGGGCTGATTTCCTGAGAGGAGTTTCCGAATCGGGCTTGCATCCGGCGGGCAATCCTACATAATAACCATGTTGGTTCGCCTGATCGTGGATGGGGTCGTAGCTCAGTTGGCAGAGCGTCTCGTTCGCAATGAGAAGGTCGCAGGTTCGATTCCTGTCGGCTCCACCATCCAGCCCTCGGGCCATGCGAGGTGACTGCAAAAAGCCCATTCCTGATTCGCCTGTTATCCCTGTGCGGGGAAATGATAATGATCGCGGGCATTATGGTTGCTCCCGGGGGCTACGCGCAGAGCGCGGGAGAAGTGTATCTTGTTCTGGGCTCGGACACTGCGATTTGGGAGGGGATGGACACGAGCCGTTACCATTGCCACTACAACATCGGCCTTTACACCAACGAGACGCGAAACGCGTATAAAGTGATGGCGCCCGACTTTCGCGCGCGATTTCTGGATTCTTATGGTCAGAGCCTCAAGCTGACATGGTGGATGATGGCGGGGCAGATTTTCCGGTATGCGGACAACACGGATGTTCCCGTGGCGAACACCATGACCCTGCACCTGATGAAGCGGCACCATGGGCAAGCCATCGCGGACTTCGGGGACGAACTGACGCTTCATTATCACACCTTTGCATGGACGAATTACGAGGGTGGGGAGCCGATGTGGACCCAGGCGGGCAGCTTTCTGGAATGCCGGGATGATTTCGACTTTACGATTGCGCAGTTCCTGGTGGAGGAGGAGACCTACCCGGTTTCATTTCGCAGCGGATGGGAATGGATGGACAATGATTGGCAGAACCATCTGAACCTGCTGCTTCCGTTCAGCCTGGAAGCGAACTGGCGCACGAATTGGCAGCCGTATCATCCATCGACGACGAACTACAAGGCGCCCGGGGACGGGAAGGGCTGGAACACGCGGTGCATTTACATGGCCAGCATATCGCAATCCCAGATGAATGGGATATTTGCGCAGGCGGCGACGGGGACGGACCAGGTGGCGTGCATTTGGGCGCATTTGCCCGAGACAGACTTTTTGACGAACATTGCGAACGTGGATGCGAAGGCGCAGGCAGCGGCGCTGGCCTATCCCGGGGTAAAGTTTCGCTATTGCACGGCAGTGGAGGCGATGCAGCGGTGGATGAAGCAATTTGACGAGCCGCCGCCGCATCTGGAGGTGATCCAGGCGGCACGAACCGACAAACTTGCCCTTGAACTGAGCACGGACAAGCCGATTTTTCAGGCCGAGCCGTTCGTTGCGTTCAAGGACATATACGGGCAGACGCGTATTGCGCGCTGCACCGCGGCGGGGTCGAACATGTGGCGAGTGGTTTTTCCGCTGCCGCCGGAGGGTATTGCCAAAGTTGGGATTGCCATTACGGACGACAGCGGCCATGCGGCAACCAGAATCCTTTCTTTTGCCAGCATTCCGGATCCACCGCCGCCGACACCCGGTTACGAGGTTGTTGTGGATAATCCGGCGGCTGTGGTGCAGGGGACCTGGACGACGGCAACGAGTTCTTCGGACAAGCACGGATTCAACTACTGCTACAAGACGCAGGGGACAGGCAGCGCGTCCCTTGGATACGTTCCTGACCTTGCGTATGCCACCAACTACCATGTTTATGAATGGCATCCGGAGGGACAGAACAGAACCACGAACGCGCCCCACATCATTCGTTACGCGGGCGGTGAACAGACGATTTACGTGAATCAGAAGACGGGTGGCGGTCAATGGAACCTGCTTGGGGTCTTTCCCTTCTTATCCGGGGTCTCGGGCAGTGTGCGCATCACGGATGGATTTCCGGATGGGGGGCAGGTGGTTCTGGCGGATGCCATCAAGTTCGCGATTCCGGCGATTGACGGGCCGGTGATTCTGAGTCCTCCGTTGGCCCAGGTTACAGATTACGGGGAGCGTGCGGAGTTTCACGTTTGTGCGGCGGGTTCGGCGCCGCTGGCCTACCAATGGCAGTTTCAGGGCCAGGACATTCCCGGGGCGACTTCGAGTTCCCTCTTCCTGGTAGGCGTTGATGAGTCGAGTGCCGGCGATTACCGGGTGCTTGTTTCAAACCAGGGTGGGATGGCGCCGAGTATTGCCGTGAGCCTTACTGTGAATCCGCCGATTTCGCCCGAGATAACCCTGCATCCGCAAAGCTTGTCCGTTGATCCCGGCGCCGGTTTTAGCCTGTCGGTGGAAGTGGGTGGATCGCGTCCGTTTTCGTATCAATGGTTCTTGAACTCGGTAATAATCGAGGGAGCGACGAATTCCAGTTACATTGTGGAGAGTGCCTGGCCGAGCAATGCCGGTGTGTATCGTGTGGAGGTGTCCAACGTGGTGGGCGAGGCCACCAGCGGCGGGGCCACGGTGACACTGAATCCGCCGGCGCCGGTTGGGATTGTTCAGCAACCGCAAGGGCGCAGCATCGCGGCGGGAAACCGGTTGGTATTATCTGTGGAGTTATCGGGCTCTCCGCCTTTTGCATTCCAGTGGAGAAAGGAAGGCGAACCGATCGCCGGGGCCAGTGCGCCCGGATTAATTCTCGCGCCAATACAGCTTTCACAAAGTGGCGCTTACGACGTGGTTGTGAGCAATCCGGTTGGGAGCGTGACCAGTGCGGTGGCCCAGGTAAGCGTCTTTGTGCTGCCATTTCCGGAGATTACCTCGGCGGGCATCCATGCTGCGGGCTACTTTCAGGCATCCTTAAGCAACAGCCCGGGAGCGACGTTCATTGTGGAAGCCTCGCCGGACTTGCGTGAATGGATGCCATTAACGACATCCCAATATGGCGTCAACACCCTTGTAATGACGGATCTGGAGTCCGGGGTTCTGCCCAGGCGGTTTTACCTTGCGCGGGGTATTCTGAGCACCTTGATCAGCGATTTTGAGGGGTATAGTCCCGGGACGGCAGTGATGTTTCGAGCGCCGGGGTATTCGGGGACGACCGGCAGCTACGTCAGCACCGCTGCGCCTGCGTTTACCGTGGTCACAAACAACTTTCCCGTGGGGCATGTGGGAAGCCGCGTGTTGCAGGCCACATGGACCTTTACCGGGTCATCGGACCGATGGTTGCGACTGACCACTTCTGAGGGTGCCATTCGTCCTAATCCCACGATCGATTTCAGGGAAGGGGTGCAATTTGACGTATATGCGGACAATCCGGTGTATCTGTGTCTCGGTGTTCGCGAAACGGACACGAGCGCAGCCATTGGCAGTAATGGAGGTTCCGCCGGTGGCATTGAATGGGTGGGCGGGCGGGCGCAGAACAACACGTCGCCGCCGAAAGGGGTGCTTGTGCCGGCGGGACAATGGACGACTCTTCGCTTTTTTATTCCACGCGAGCCGGTGAAATCATTTACCGGAGATAACCGGCTGGATTCCACCACGGGCAAGGGCGTGCTTGAGGAGTTGGCGATCGTTCCCGCCTCTCCGAACCTTTCCCACAATCTTTACCTGGACAATTTCCAGGTCATCTTCATCACACCATAGCCCTGTTGCATGCGTTTCAAAATGCGATTGGTGGTTGGGCTGGTGCTGCTCGGCGCGCCGGATTTGCTGTTTGCTTCGGAGCGGCAGTTCGTGCTGTTCAACACCAGTCCGGGGGTGGAATCGGAAGCCTTCCGGCATGTCACGACGAAATACGGGAGCGCAGGGAGCCGGCGGGTTCGGGTTGGGGTGGGGCGGATCTTCTCGTATCTCCAACATCCGCCTGAAGAGACGGCCCGTGACCTGAAGCGGTTTTTGCTGCGGGCGCAGGAGCAGAACGTCCCTATTGTGGTGCAGTTGGATGGAGAAAACTGGTGGGGGAACCGGGCGGACCTCTGGAACTGGTGGGATCCTTCACGGCCGGGTTTCTCCGAGTCGAACCGGTTCAATGTAGAATGGGCGGGGTGGTCGGCTGGGGATGCGCTTAAGATCGCGTGGCGCAACTGGGGTGCACAGATCCGGGTGCTGCCCCCGCCGAACCTGATGAGTCCTGCGTACCGCCTGGCCTGTCACGAAGAAATGCGTGTCCTTGTGCCCCTTGTGCTTGAATGGTGGGCGGGGCTTCCTGTTGATCAGAAAGATCTGCTGGTGGGAATCAAGCTGGGCTGGGAGACCTCGATAGGGGTGAACGCCTGGTATTATCCCGGGGGCAATGAACTGTTGAGCCGGCCGGCGACCAACGATCCCGTAAGCGGCCTGAAAGGTTCTGAAGTTCCTGCTCGCGGTGTTGCGCAGATTGGATATGCGAGTGTGAGGGCGGCTGGAATCCGGACCCAAGGCGAGATCCGGGAGACAGACCTTGCAGAAGTGGCGCGGCGGCATCTTGAAGATTTGTGTGCCGCAGCGTCCCGATTGGGAGTGCCGCGGGAGAGGCTTTTCACCCATGTTGCGGGGTGGAAGGAGAACGAGTTGTTGTACACATCCGGGGTGAACCGATACAGTTGTCCGGGCTGGAGCTTTTATGATAAGGCGGCGGATCCGCTGACCGATCGGGGAGTTCGGAAGGCCCTCGAGAAGAGCGATGCGCCGTACTGGGCGGCAGTGGAGTGGCTCTACCAGGGTCCGCCACAGGCTGTCGCGTGGAGGGCCGCCGTGATGGCTACACTTCAGGCGCGGCGTTGCCGCTACCTGTGCATTTATAACTGGCAGGGGATACGCGACAATCCTGAAGCTCTCGATGGCATTTCAGAGGCTGTCTGGAGCCTGAACGAGGAGAAAGCAGGCAAAAAGAATTGAGGCGCTTGCAGCGACGCTGGTCCGGGCCGTTGGAGACTTTTCGGGATGGGAGCGGTCAGCCGCCTGCCTGCCAGTCACAAATAGCTTCGACATAGGCGGCGGAACCGTCTCGCAACCAGCCGTCCAGTTGTGCCTGGTCCTTGAGTTGCTGACCCCGCAAGCGAGGAACCAGGAGGTATTGAGTTGGCGCCTCGGGGAGGTTTGTCATATCAACCCAGAGCTTCTCGAACTGCGCCACCGGGAAGACATCCTCCTGCCCGTGGCCCCAGCGCCTCTTGACGTCCTTGAGCGTGATGTAAGCAGGCATGCGTGAGGCGACGGAGCGAATGGCGGCCGAGACCTTTTCCTCGTTTTTCAAATCTCCCCTGGAGAGGCGAAACAGATCGAGCAGCCTGTCGATGTTAATCCAACACGTGTTGCTGTTGTAATAAGAGAGTTTGAACTCGAGCTCCTCGCGAGGCATTGCAAGCCCCTCGACCAGGCGAACACTGCCGTTCACGCGAGCGAGTCCTCCCCCCCGGTCTTCGAGCCGGCGGGTGATGACCTCGAAGCTCAGGCAGGCGCCGCTCTCGATGTGGCGAGCGAGCATTTCCGGGTCCGCATCGGCACCGAGCGTGTCAATATTGTGCAGCAACAAGTGGCGGAGTGCGGGACGTTGCTCGAGCAGCCTGGCGAGGGCGCCATTTCGGAGGAGGTTGGGGACTTCGAACCAGTGTCCGACCGGGTGCATGCACTGCAAGGGGACGTTGCCGGTATAATCGTTGCCCTCGCCGGCGGATTGCGCCCAGCCTATGAGGGCGTTTCTAAGACTTTCGCGGACCTTTTGCTGCTGCTCGTCGAGCAACTGCTGCGGCATTTCCTCCCACATGAACCGAAGATCGCGAACCATAGGGATCATGCGCAGCCCAACAGATTTTCCAGGGGAGAGCATGAGGGGTCCCTCATAGCCGTAGTTATGATGCCGCTGCAGGGACTCCTCGATGGGAGCATGAGTGAGATAGCCTGTGGTGAAAATGTGCGGTATGGGCGTGCCCGCGAGGCGGGAAATGCGGCGGCTTTTGGCGATGTGGGTTTCAATGAACGTGCGATGGCTCCCTGCGAGTTTACAGAACGGATGCAGCGCCTTGACCACGCCCGCGCCCTGGGTCCAGCGACTGCCTGCGCCGGCGGCCAGGGTGACAACCGCCAGTTCTCCGCGTTGGATTGCAGCAAGTCCCTGGTTGAAGAGGGCCTGGGAAATGGAGTCTTTCTTTGTGCAGTCTATGACATCACCGGGTTGGACGTCTTCGATTACGGCTGTGGAAGAGAGGCGGTTCTGGGCCAGGCCGATTCGCCCTTCCTTGAGATCCGCCCGGATCTGTTCGTGCTGGACATGGTCGAAGCCATTTTCCGCCAGCAGCGAGGCGAGGTTTTTCTGGCCTGGAGACTCCACGCTGCCTTTGGGAAGCATAATATCGAAAAGAGTCTGCATGACGTCGCCGAGCTCCGGGCGGGTGCGGCAGGCGGCGCCGAACTTGTCGAGTTCCGCCCTGCGCACGCCTGAGAGGCTTTGCCGGTCGCGCCGCAGAAGTGCGGGCAGGACGAGCGTGTAATAGCCCCTGGGCATGAGCGCTTCATCCCCGTTGAGGAGCGAGGCGAACGTGCCGTGTTCGTTGATTGAAAAATCGTACACTACGGGCTCCATAGCGAAGGGCAACGCTGCCTGCAGTTCACATTTCGTTGCGGACATGATTTGTTGGAGCCGGGCCTGCGCCTCGGCCTTTCTTTTTGGCGCAAAGATAAAGCCCATGCCGCCGCCCGACATACCGCCAAGCATCCAGAATCCCCAGAAATCAGGCCCGAAGTCTGCTCCGACCCTTTTGATGAGAGTTTCTGTGAAGCAGTTGGAAGACCAGGGGATGATGGTTTGAATAGGTTCCTGGAAATTCTTCGTTGTAGCATTGCCGATGCGCCGCACATCTCCGGCTTTGAGCGCGGAGAGGATTTCGTGGAGAATGGCCAGCATACTTTGACGGGCTTGCCACTCAATTCCGGAGCGAAGAAGGTATTTCTCGGTAACCATTTCGAGAATCGGGCCGACGTTTTGGGCCATGCCGCCGTGCACGAGGACAAGGCTGTCCTGGAGACGGTCACGAGTCTCCGGTGATGCTTCGTCCGGTCCGAGGATATGGTGCTGTGGCATGAGCCGCCCGCGACTGATGCCGTGCTCGGGGTCGCCATCTGACGCAAGGACGCCTTGAATCAGTTTCATTCCCGGCCAAACGCCGCCGGAATCCTGCCAGCCGCCGCCAGATCCGCCGAGCCACTCGCCCAGAAGCGCGCGGGCAAGGACCAATCGTCGTTCGTGCTCCTCGAGAGGCCCTGTGAGGGACGCCGCCTGTCCTGTTGCGCGCATGCAAACGCTGACCAGGGCTGCCAGCAGCGTTGTGGAGACTGCCAACCGGGATCCCTTTGGAATGTCGTTCACACAGCTCACCAATTCGAGGCCGCGACCGGGTCCGGCAATGCGCTCGAGCAAGTTGGAGAGGTCATGCCCTGAGCCCTCGATCCCGGGAGGCACGATGCCGGACGCGATGATCGCCGCCTTGAGCAGGCCGAGGTAATCGCTGGCGAAATCGAAAACTTCGGCCAAAGTGCTGATTTCAGCGGTGGCGCCGAGGTCAACACTGACGAGGCGCAGCACCGGTTCGTCGATGACTCGCAGCCAGGCCTCGACTGGCGGGCGTGGGGAAGCGTCCCTGCCGTGGATGCCCAGGTCGATGGAAACATTCAGGACCTTTGCCCCTTCCGGGTAGTCCATGCCAAGAAAGAAAATATCGCTCCAACCGCAGTGGGTCAGGTCCATGCGCACTGGGGTGCATTCGCGCAGAATCGGGTAAGTGCCATCGGCGCAGGGTTGCGTCAGTTCCTGGCGGATGCGCAACGGTTGGTCTGCGGGATGGCCCATCCGGAACATCCATTGATTGCCGCGGACGGACCTTACGCTGCGCCGAACCTGGTCAGCGAGAGTTTGAAAGCCCAGGCGATGGTATGCGGCTGCGAGCGCGCTTGAGATGGCGTCTGTGGGTCCGTGCTTCTTCTGCACCTGCAGAAACGAAAGGATTGCCTCCTCGAAGCGGCGTTGGAGCAAGTGTTCATAACCTGCGAATGGAATTTTTGCGTTCGAGCTGCAGGCGGTGCTGCGCAGGAGTTCCGGGAGGTGAAAGCGGTGGATAGCATAAAGAAAGAATAGCGCCCGAACCCGCTCGTAAAGGTTGTCGCTCTCGCGGCGGAAACGATCGAGGGCTCCGCACTCCGCCAGCAAGCCTTCGGCGTCGAGGTGCTGGCACGCTTTTTCGAGCGGTTGATTGCGGATTGCCGGATCCGGGGAGGTAATGATGCGGATGAGGTTGGACATGGATGGCCGCTGGTTAATGGATTTCCCGGCGTGCCAGGAGGTCAACAAGCTGGGCCAGCAACTCCTCCCGGTCAGAGCCTGCGAGCGCGACAGCGAGTTGCGCCATGAGCAACCCGTACTTGACTCCGATATCATAGCGTCGTGCGCTCAACTCGCAGGCCACGTAGCGCTCCCTGCGGGCCAGTTTATTCAGAGAGGGACTGAGTTGGACGTTTCTGCCGTTTGCGTTCCGGATCTCCTCCTCGAGGAGGTCGATGAGCAGGGGCGTAAGCACGTGCATGCCGAAGAAGCAGAGATAATGCCCGGTCCTTAAACCCGGCACGATGAGGTGTTGCTCAGCCTGGGTGGGCGTGGGCTTCTCGATGACATCCGAAATTTCGTATATGCCTTTTCGTCCGGCCACCAAACGGCCGCCAACCACGCCGTAGTAGGGCAGCTTGCTTTCATGGGTCGCCTGAACAGCGGACGCGGCGCAGTTTTCATGAAGGGCGATTTCGACCAGTTGCCGGGCGGGTCTTTTGGAGCCTGTCGAGACATAGAGATGATCCCCGACAAGGAGCAAAAAGGCTTCGCCTGATAGAAAGTTCTTCGCGCAGAAGACGGCGTGGCCGTAGCCCAGTGCAGATGACTGCTCCACGAACGTCAGGCGTCCGGTGGGTTGACCTGCGGCACGCCGGAAGGCGGCCTCATCCCCCGGGCTGATGATCACGCATATCTCCTCCACGCCGGTTGCGAGCACTTCCTCGATGATGATCCGGAGAGCAGTTTTGGTTTCGCCATCGGAGTCCACGACTGTTTGAAGCGGCAGTGTGCGCTGGGAATTGCCAGCCGCGGTGATGACTGCTTTTTTAATTTGCACGGATGAAATGGGAGCAGGTCAATTCGAAGAGGTCAACCGTGAATCCTTGATGCGGCGGACTGCGCGAGGGCACACCCTCGCGGCCTACCTGGTTGCGCGGTTCCTGGCGCCGGGCGCGGTCCTTTGCTGCTCGATCTGGTAGATCGTGTCGCGCATTTCATCCAGCGTTCCAAGCAAAAGCCAAAGATCGTACTCGAACCTTGTCCCGCGCTTCACAGGAAAATTGATGAGTGGGGCAAAATAGGAACAAGCGCCCTGCGAGGCGTTGCCGTTTCCAAAAATGTAACACGTCAGGTTGGAACTTGCCGGAACGTAAGCCGCAAGGCCAAGGCCGGAATCATCGAGATAAGCGGCCCAGTGCTCGGTGATTTTGCGCGATTCGTTCGGCCATCCTGGCACGGATTTGTGTGGGGGCCGGTTCGACCACGGTTCCGCACCGTTGTAAACGAAAAGGTTTTTGTATTCGGGATTCAGAAACACGGCGGGGATTTCGTGGCCCGTTGTGGGGTGATCGTTTGTGCCGGTATAAGTCATACGGAACTTCACGTGGGCAACTTTGCCGGTGAGCGTGATCCATTGTTCGAACGTGACCTCCGGCAGGTCCACGCAGCCGGACCAGTGCCTTGCCATGGACCTGGTATAGCCTGTGGTGCGGGTTGTCTTTTCCTCCAGTATTCGGGCGGGGTTGTGCCGATAATCTCCGCCCTGCACCGGGTTCCAACGCCACTTTTGCTTTGCCCAGAACGTTCCGTCCTCCATCCCGTAATACGATTGCTGGACGAACCGGCCACGATCATGGTGGTTCAAGACGTTTGATATGCAGCCGCTGAGGGACATGTAGCCGATGCAACCGCCGGCGGACATGTTGATTCCCAATCGGACCTGGCCGTTGTCAAGATAAGCCCAGCGATCGGAGGAAAACGGGTCGGACGCCCATCCGCGCAAGGCGAGGGCAGACAGCAGCAAGAGGCGTAAGAGATCAGGGACACGCTTCATGATAAGATCCTTTGGCTGGCACGGTTTGGGCCTTATAGGTGTTGAAATTTGGACCCGGAACCGGTGCACGGGCGGGACTTTGCCCCCGATGGTCAGTCCGTTGCAACTGCAAACTCCGGGGCGATGGCGGTAACGGGGCGGCGTCTGTGATAATTTGGATTAGGGTTTCCGGTCTTAAGCCACGACCACCGAAGGGGGTGTTTGTGCGGATACGCAGCAATGCAGCAATAAAACCAGATTTCTCGACTTGCGTGGCGGCATGAATTCCTTGCATGCTGATAAGACGAGCGTTTGCTCAGGAATGGAACCGTACTGTTGCAGAAAACTTTATGAAAGAATATCAAGCTGCTGACATCCGCAACTTCGCAATCGTAGGACATGCTTCTTCCGGGAAAACAATGCTTAGTGAAGCCATGCTGGCAACTGCCGGCGTGATCAATCGAATGGGGGGCGTGCCCGCCGGCTCCACCGTATCCGACTACCACGAAATTGAGCAGCAGCGGCAGATTTCCGTTTCAGCGACCCTGATGCATCTCGAATGGCAGGGGAAGAAGTTCAACTTGATTGACTCACCCGGCTATGCGGACTTCATCAGCGAGAGCCTTGGCGCGCTGCGGGTGAGTGACTTTGCCCTGGTGGTGGTGCATGCGAATCACGGCGTTGGCGTGGGCACCGATACCGTCTGGCGCACGGCCACAAAGTATGGAATACCGAAGATTGTGGTGGCGAATGCTTTTGACAAAGAGGAGACGGACTTTGACCGCACACTGGCGCAGATCCGCGAGCACTTTGGCGAACGCGTGTTTCCGATGACTGTTCCCGTTAAGGCGGGACCCGGGTTTAACGCGGTCCTGGACATTATGCGCAGCGAGGTGATTACATTTGCCGGCGACCGCTCGGGCAAGTACACCGAAGCCCCGGCGACGGGCGATTTGGCCGAGAAAGTCAAGCAGTTGCACGGCCAGCTAATAGAGTACATCGCCGAGTCTGACGACGCCCTGATGAACAAGTTCTTCGACCAGGGCAGCCTTAGCGAAGATGAGATGCGCGCCGGGTTGCATGCGGCGATTCAGAAACAGGTATTCACGCCCCTGTTTGTAACCTCCGCCGATACAAATGTCGGCGTAGCCCGCCTGATGGATTTCATTTCGAAGTACGGATCTTCCCCGGTGGATAGACCTAAAGCCCCGGCGAAAGACATGGATGGCAAGGATGTTGAAGTCGCCCTGACAGATCCTGATCCTGTCCTCTTCATTTTCAAGACGATGACCGAGGCACAGTTCGGCGAACTATCCTTCTTCCGGGTGTATTCCGGCACGATGAAGTTTGGCTCCGAATTTTACAACACTGAGCGGCGCAGCAACGAGAAGATTGGCCAGATATACATCTTAAACGGCAAGACGCGCACGAGCGTGCCGCAGTTAATGGCCGGGGACATCGGGGCGGTTGTCAAGCTCAAGGACACCCAAACGGGCAACACGCTTTGCGGCGGCAAGCGGCAGTTGATCATACCCAAGGTGGATTACCCGAAGCCGAACATTCACGCCGCGCTCAAGAGCAGTGGGAAGGGGGAGGAAGACAAGATCGCATCTGGACTGGCGGCGCTGCATCACGAGGATCCCACGTTCATTTACATGGTTGATTCGGAATTGCGGCAAACAATTCTTTCCGCCCAGGGCGAGCTACACCTTGAAGTCATCGCGGACCGGTTGCGGCGTCGTTACAACGTGCATGTTGAACTGATTGAGCCGCGCGTGCGCTACCGCGAGACCATTAAGGGGCGCGGGGAAGCCAAATACCGGCATAAGAAACAGACCGGCGGGGCAGGCCAGTTTGCCGAAGTGTGGATGCGCATTGAACCCAAGCCGAGGGATACCGGTGTGGAATTCATCCAGAGCCTGACCGGACAGAATGTGGACCGCGTCTTTGTTCCGTCTGTCGAGAAGGGTGTGATGAAGGCGTGTGACGAGGGCATTGTTGCGGGCTATCGCGTCGTGGACGTGAAGATTGATTTCTACGATGGCA
The DNA here is from genome assembly GCA_964401575.1 of uncultured Verrucomicrobiota bacterium. Classification (GTDB taxonomy): domain Bacteria; phylum Verrucomicrobiota; class Verrucomicrobiia; order Limisphaerales; family UBA8199; genus CAYNZC01. The sequence goes on along the minus strand of CAYNZC010000065.1, from coordinate 8,007 downwards.
AGATGCATCCGGTGGATTCGAAGGATATTGCATTTCAAATTGCGGGATACTTTGGTTTCAAAGAGGCCTTTACGATGGCGAAGCCTTGCATGCTTGAGCCTATTCATTTGGTGACCATTCAGATTCCGGAGGACTGCATGGGCAAGGTTATGGGCGACCTGTCCAGCCGTCGCGGGAAGATTCAGGGCATGGATGTGGACGGCGGGTTTCAGGTGATTCGAGCGCACGTGCCCGCCAAGGAACTGTACCGCTACTCCAGCACATTGCGGTCTCTTACAGGGGGCCGGGGCGTTCACCACGAGGAATTCAGCCATTACGAGGAGATGCCCCGCGAGGCCGAGGCAAAGGTGGTGGAAGAGAGCAAAAAGGCTCGTGCACAACAGCAGGCTGAGTAGTGATTTTACCAACTCGCGCCGGGAGCGCATGAAGTGCCTGGGGCGGGTTGTTTCCTGGTCGTCGGCATCGCGCATTCCGATGATTGAACCGGAGCCAATGAATGTCACTTAATCGCTGGATGCAGGAGTGATCACACCATGCTGCGCCTGGAAGATCTGGCAAACCTGGTGCGGGATTTCCCGTCCGATCTGCCTGCCATTGTTCGAGAATTCTCGCTTGCCGGCAAAGTGTTCCCGTTCAACACGCGCCCTTGCATCATGGGCGTCATCAATCTCTCCGCCGATTCGTGGTACAGAGAAAGTGTCTGCCTGGATGTGGATAGTGCCATTCAGCGCGGTCGCGTGTTGCATGCACAGGGAGCCGACATCATTGATATTGGCGCGGAATCCACGCTGGCTCATGCGAGCAGGGTGACGGACACGGAGCAGGCTGGCAAACTGCTGCCCGTGGTGCGGGCACTGCGCTCCGAGGGCATACTCGTTTCGGTGGAAACCTATTCACCAAGGGTGGCGCATGACTGCCTCGAAAGCGGGGCAAATGTGCTGAATCTGACCGGGAACGAAGAGCTTGGGGAGATCTTCCGGATGGTTGCCGATCATGATGCCGGGGTGATTCTCTGTTATGTTCAGGGGGCGAATGTGCGGGAGGTGTGCGGGTTTGAATTTGGGGAGGATACGGTTGGCCTCATGCGGGATCACTTTGAGCGAGTGAGCGAGATGGCGGCGGGGTTTGGGGTGAAAAAGATCGTTTTGGATCCGGGGCTAGGGTTTTATTATCGAAATTTGCAGGACAGCAGCGTGCGGGTGCGGCACCAGATGCGGGTGTTTCTGAACACGTTTCGTTTGCGTTCCCTTGGTTATCCGGTGTGCCATGCGCTGCCGCACGCCTTCGAGTATTTTCGCGAGGAGGTGCGTTGTGCGGAGCCGTTTTTTGCGATGCTGGCATTACTGGGGAAGACGGACCTGCTTCGCACGCACGAAGTGCCCCGGGTTCGAGCAGTGATCGAGGCGCTGCGCGCGTTTTAGATCCTTTGCGCGAGGAAAACGCCTTCCTCGCCGGAGGAGGTGATCCATTGACGCAAGATCGAAAACCTGTTGTGTTTGAAGCTATTGCGAATGGTTGCGGGTGTATGGCGGTACGAAGTGAAGACCGTGATTTTATCCCCCGGGTTGAATTGCAGGCGGTTCCTGCCGATTCTGACCCCGGCGGTAGTTTTGAACGTGATCGTTGCGATGATCTTTCGAACGCTTTCCGAACGCGCGACGCTGAAACTTAACTCACAGCAACTTGCTGGCACGCGCATGTAGTCCAGAAAAGCCAACAGCCATTCGCGAGTGGGTCTGTTGTCGTATTGTGGAAGGACGTGGAGCATGCCGTTGTCGTAATCCGTGCCGGGCGCGAGGTTTGCGCTCAGGACCAGCAGGTCACCCGGACGGACGGCCTGAGCGAGCGAGGGCATCAATTCCTCCGGCCGGAAGACCGGAAGCATACCAAAAAGCGTGCAGACCCTTGTGAAGGGCGGGGAGGGGGGCCTGCCAAACCACTTTGATTCAGCGGTGGCGAGGACTTTTCTGAGGCCCTTTGGGCGCAAGAGATCGCATACTGCCGCGCCGCAGCGATCCGCACCTGCCACGGGGCTGGCCTGGCGCAGCGCGACCGCCGTCATTTCCGGGGCAACGTCCACGGCTGTGTAGCAGGGGCGGATATGCGACATTAAAAATGCACGCAGGAAGTCAGCATCTTTGGTTCCATCGCCGCAGCCCAGACCGACGAGATGGACGTTGCCGCCTTTGAGGAGGTTCGCGACAGCCGCGAAAGCTTTCCGGTAGGTGCCGGAGCAATCCAGATCCACCTGCCACGGGGAAAACTTACGATGCAAAGCGACCCATTTTCTGACCTGGTCCTTTGACTGATAGAGGAAACGTGGGCTGATTTCCCGTGCGCGCAAATTACGCAGCAGTTCGGGATCTGCCGGCAGGGGTGGGAGATGTAGCTGGTTGGAAGACGGCTTCGCAGGCATGGGATTTTAATGGAGGAAGGATGTTCCGTTGGCAAGCGGATCCTGCAGGCTGATGGTGAATATGGAATTGTTCATAAGCCCCGGGAACTCCGGTTTTATCATCCTTGCCGGTATTTCACGTGGTTGTCATTGCCGTTGTGGATGTTGGTGTGAGCCATTCTACGGTATGGGAGAAGCCGTTGCGGGCCGGACATGGCCGGCACATTGACTTGTCCCATGGTGGCGGACATAATTCGGCGCATGGATTTTGACATAGGGCCCTTGCTTGAGAGTTGGGAGTACCAGCCGGGGCAAATTGTTGCCCGCAAGTTTGTTGGAAAGGACGGGAAGGAGAAGATTCAACTGCGGGTGGATGTTGGCATACTGCAGATGAATGCAGATGGCCGTCCGGACGGCAAGCGGCCCATGGGCTGTGCATCCCTGTATGACCATTACCAGGTGCGGTTGCGTCAATATGTTGCGCGGCATGAGGGGGACGACTCACAGTTCAGGCTGGGGCCGGAAGATTGCGCCAAGGTGCACTTTGAAACCATGCAGTATCATCAGCGTGTGTTTTGCCTTTTAGCCCTCGACGATTTTGCGGGTGCGATACGCGATGGCGAGCGGAACCAGGCGGTATTTGAGTTTGTGCGCAAGTATGCGACACAGGATCTGCTGGCTCCTTTCCTGCAATTCATTCCGCAGCAGATTCTTGTGCTTACGCGCGGGCGGGCCGGTTTATGTCTTTCGGCGGAAGATTACAGCGAAGCCATACGGCACATTGGGGAAGGTATTGAGCAGATACGCGCGTTTTTTGCGGAGCAGGAGCGTGCCGAGGTAGCCGAGCAATGTCCGGAGCTACTCTGGCTTGATGCATGGCTTAAGGAAGTCAGTTCGCAACGGCCGATATCGAAGCGCGAACGGCTTGAGCGCGATCTGCAGGAAGCAGTGCAGGCGGAGAACTACGAGAAGGCGGCCCAGGTTCGGGACGAACTGCGAAAGCTCAAGCCCTGAAACTCGCATGAAAATACTTGTCGCGACAGTTACGGCTGGCGGCGGACACGTTGCGGCGGCTGCGGCTTTGGCGGAGGCGTGGAAAGGGGAGAATCCATCCGACGTGGTTGAGACCGTCGATTTGCTGCGGTTTTTCTCGAAGCTTCACGCCCGGGCGTACACGAATGGGTACGTGAAGTTTGTGGAGACCGTTCCTGAACTCTGGGGCGCGGTTTTCAAAAAAACGGATAACCCGGAATTATCGGCAAAGCTACGGCGCTGGCGCCGGCTGATTCCCGGCCAATCGCAGCGCCGCTTTCTGCGTTACGTGGTGGGGTTCAAGCCGGACGTATTGCTTTGCACGCATTATTTGCCGCTGGAAGCGCTGAGAGTTGTTGGGGATTCCGGGCGGGCCGCGCGGCCGTTTGTGGTGAGCGTGATTACCGATTTTGAGGCCCATGCATTGTGGATGGCGGACGGCGTGGACCTTTACTGTGTTGCCGCTGAGCATACGCGGATGCGGTTGCTTGCGCGGGGGGCGGATGCGGGGAAAACTGCGGTTACGGGGATACCGATTAGCGGCAAATTCTCGCTGCCGATGGATGCCTGTGCTGTGCGGCGGCGGATGGGATTGCGCGATGACCTGCCGGTGCTGCTGATCCTGAGCGGCGGATTCGGCATGGGGCCCATTGATGAGATCGTGACCTGCGCGGACAAGGTGGAGAGCGAATGCCAAATCGTGGTGGTTACCGGGAGGAACGCGGAGTTGCGTGGCCGACTTGCCCTAAGGGATACAAAGCACCCGATGCGTGTTCTCGGTTTTGCCCCCAACATGCACGAGTTGATGGCCATTTCGGACATGATCATCACCAAGCCTGGAGGGCTGACAACATCCGAGGCACTCGCGTGCGGCAAACCGATCCTGGTGATGAATCCGATTCCGGGCCAGGAGGCTGCGAACAGCGATTTTCTGCTGGAGGAAGGGGCTGCGTGCAAGGTGAATCGTCCTGAAGACTTGCCGTTTCGGCTGAAAGAACTGCTGGAGGGAGACAGACTCGGGAAACTGACAAGAGCTGCGCGGGAGCTTGGTCGCAAAGACGCTGCCGTGGCTGTCTGCCGCGAAGCAAAGAGCCGCTGCAGGGCAAGGATCCAGAGTTAATGAGAGCATATGAATGAAGTGCTTTTCCGATGGGAGCATGTGGTGAGCTATGCCGAGTGCACCGTCGGCAATCACATTTATTACTCCCGATATCTCGACATCCTCGAGAAGGCGCGGGGTGAGTTTTTCCGGCGTCTTGGGAAGACATTGCTGCAATGGCAAGCTGATGACACGGCTTTTCCCGTTCTTGAATGCCGGATAAAATATCACGCGCCGGCCCGATACGATGACCGGCTCAAGATAGAGGTGCGCGTCACGAAAGCGGAAGGCGTGCGATTGAATTTCAGCCATGCGATATACAGGTTGGCTCCTTCCCAGCTTCTTGTGGAAGCCGAGACATTCCATGTCTGCGCGTCGCTTGGTGAGAAGCCCAAGAGGCTGCCGGGGGAGTTGCTTAGAATGTTGTCGGAATATGGCGGGAGTGCGGATTCAGACGCAACGCCGGAGCGGGAGTGAAGCGTTTGGCGGACAGGAAAGGTCCAGGAGCGCGGATGAGATGGTGGAAGGGCGGAGGGGGATCAAGAGTGGGCTCCCTGCACCTTGGGAAATGGCGATGTGAGGCGGATTGCTGAGCCTTTGTCGGGGCTGCTTGAGATATCGAGCGTGGCGTGGATGCTGTCGGCGCGTTGTTTCATATTGTGAAGGCCGTTGCGGTTTTTGGCCTGGAGCGCGGAAGCGGCGTCAAAGCCGTGGCCATCGTCCGTGATCTCGATTTCGAGCGTATCCCCGAGGGCCTGCGCGCGCACATGGACCTCTTTTGCGCGGGCGTGCTTGACGGCGTTGGTGATGGCTTCCTTTACGATCAGGAAGACGTTATGGCGGTATTCCGGAGGGAGTGAGCGCTGGGGCAGGTCTGGTGGAAGATCGAGGCGGCACCGGGTGACCTTTTCTTTGGAGACTTCGTCTGCGAAGTGGGCGATGTAATCCATGAGACTTTGGAGCGAATCGCTTCCGGAGCGGACAGCCCAGACGATTTCCTCCAAAGAGCGGACGGCCTGATCGGCAGACTGGGCGAGCTTAAGCGCGTGGGCCTCGACCTCTGCCGGGTGGTCTTTGTCGAGCTTGACGAGGTTGCTGACCAAAGAGATGCGGGCGAGAGAGGAGCCCAGTTCGTCGTGCAGATCCTGAGCGATGCGTGAGCGTTCCCGCTCCATCATCCGTTCCCATTCCGCCCTTTGGAGACGGCGTTGGAACTTTCTTCTTTCGATGAGGCGCACCGTCACGACGACCAGGAGCAAGAGCACTGTGGCGGAAATCGTTATGAACCACCAGGTTTGCCAGAAACGCACCACGACGAAATCCTGGAAGTGGGTGGCGACAGCCATGTCGCTAAAAATCCAACCGTTGCCTCCGCCGTCGTGAATGAGGCGTATTTGGTTGAAGGAGGCATCTGCTTTGAACCTGGTAGTGAGCAATTCCGGCTGGTTTTCATCTGTGGCGCCGGCTGCGAGTTTGGGGTCCATCCAGACGGTGACAAGATCATGCGCTCCTGGGAGGAATTGGACTTTGAAAACGATAGTGCGTTCGCGATTCTGGCGCGGGAGTTCATAAGGTTTGAACTCGCCCATAGCGACCGCTTCGCGGCGGGCGGAGTTTAGATCGAACTCGCCTTTAGCGCCGGTTAGGGTGCTGCTTTCGGCGGTATTGAAGGCGGAATAGGCCCAGGGTTCCAGTGCGTTGCCGACGGCCAGTCCCGGTGAGTCACCTGTGAACAGTTGAAAGGCAGCGGAATAGGGCTCGGAAGCCACATCGGAGAGGGGGTTGATGCGAAACTTGAAATAGAGAGTGTCGCCGGAGGAGTCGTCCCGTCTGAGAATTCCGCCGAGCAGGTCCACGCCGGTTGTGGATTTGTGAATGACTCTTGCGGCGGGGTCGCTCCAAAGGACTGCGCCGGGTGATGAGAAGGGAGACAGAGTCAACAGCAGCGCTGGAAGGCAGAGGGTTTTGGCAATGGCCGTGAGTTGAAGGCGCGAAATCATTCGGCGGGTTTTGTGGAAGAGGACTCTTTGACGAACTGTGTCAGGATGGCGGCTGCGAGCATGCAGGCGCCACCGAGCATCACCGCGTAAACGAGATTGCCGCCGAGCCAATGCTTTACGAGGGGGCCGAAGGTGAGCGCGGCAATGATTTCAGGAATCACGATGAAGAAATTGAAAATACCCATGTAAACGCCCATTCGTTGTGGTGGGATGGCTCCGGAGAGAATGGCGTATGGCATGGCGAGGATGGAGGCCCAGGCGATTCCGCCGAGGCCGAGTGCGGCCAGGAGCAGGTATTTTTGATCCTGGCCGTGAATGAAGCCCGTGGCCAGCAAGCCCAGCCCGCCGAGAGTGAGGCAAACCGTATGGATGTGGCGCTTATCCCACCGGCGCGACAGCGAGATCAGGGCAAATGCCGAGACAAACGTGACCGCGTCTTTGAGCGAATAGCAGACGCCGGCCCATTCTACGCCATCCTTAAACAGTTTTGTGTTTGGATCGCTGGTTCCGAAAATGACCGGGACCGCGTTAGAGAAGTGCAGCCACATACAGAAAAGACCAAGCCATGTGAAGAACTGAACCATCGCCAGGCGGCGCATGGTGGAGGGCATGTCGGCCAATGCGCTGGGGATTTCCTTGAGGAGATGCTTGAGCCCGTTGCCCGCCGTTGAGCGTCTGAAATCATCGAGGTTCTCGGGGGGATATTCCTTTGAAGAGATGACCGTCCAGAGGACGGCCGCGAGAAAAGCGGCCGCGCCGACATAGAAGGAGATCTTCACATTTGTCGGGAGCGCGTTAGCGCCTTCCGCGGACGAACTCACGCCGAACCAGTTGTTCAGGACAAAGGGCAGGACGCCGGCGATTACGGCGCCAGCTCCGATGAAAAAGCTCTGCATGGAGAAGCCCATTCCTCGCTGTTCCTCCGGGAGATTGTCTGCAACGTAGGCGCGGAACGGTTCCATGCTTATATTAATGCTGGCATCCAGCACCCAAAGCATTCCTGCGGCCATGTAAAACTTTGGCAGGTGGGGGATCAACCATTCAGCGAGAGATCCGGAGTTGGGCATGAGAATCAGGGCAATGGAGCTTAGGACCGCTCCGACCAGGAAATAAGGGCGGCGGCGGCCGAGCCATGTCCAGGTGCGGTCACTCATTGCGCCGATGATTGGCTGCACGATCAGGCCTGTGAGGGGTGCGGCCAGCCAGAGCCTGGCGATTTGATCGTCGGCGGCACCGAGGTACTTGTAGATTGGACTCATGTTGGCCATCTGGAGTCCCCAGCCAAACTGGATGCCCAGAAAGCCAAAGTTCATGTTCCAAATCTGCCAGAAGGAAAGGCGCGGCTTGTTCATTCAGGATTTGTCCTGAGTTCAGTAAGCCCTTTCGCGGGGGGACAGGCAAGATTGAAAACGGTTGGGTCTCACAGGGTGTCCCGATAGACGATATCGGGATTTTGACAAATGCAGAGGAGTGTCGATTAG
>CAYNZC010000064.1:21174-25316 GCA_964401575.1 uncultured Verrucomicrobiota bacterium | reverse complement strand
CCATCTTGGCCCCGCTCTTGCCCGCAAGTTCAATAACGCTCCTGGGTGTGCTCATTCGTTTCTTTCTTTTCTATGGTTTGTTTAGTGCATTTAGCCCGTTGTTGGCGGGCGGACAAATTGTTCGTTTTCGTTACCGTGCTGCGGATGGGTAACCTTCTTCGCCGTGCTCTGAGAGGTCCAACCCCGCATGTTCGACTTCTTCGGAAACCCGCAGGCCAACTGTAATCCTTGCAAGGAACAGGCCGATGGCTGCGACCATTCCGCTCCAAAGAATTGTTAAAACGACACTCTTGAATTGGGTGAACACCTGGCCTGCCATGGAATAGCCTTCCGGGGGTGTGCCCCCGAGCGCGCTGCTGGCACACACTCCGGTGAGCAATGCGCCAACAATGCCGCCAACGCCGTGAACCCCGAACACGTCCAGACTGTCGTCGTATCCAAGCGCACGTTTGAGGCTGGTGGCGGCGAAGTAGCAAAGAGCGGAGGCTGTGATCCCGATCAGCAGCGCCCCGGCTGGCCCGGCAGTTCCCGAGGCGGGGGTGATCGCAACCAGGCCGGCAACAGCGCCCGTAGCGATGCCGACAGCGGTGGGTTTTCCGCTTCTCACCCACTCCATGATCATCCAGGTTGCGGCGGCGGTGCCGGTCGAGACCTGCGTGACAAGCATCGCCATTCCTGCCGTGCCGTTTGCAGCCAGCGCGCTGCCCGCGTTGAATCCGAACCAGCCGACCCACAGCATGGAAGCACCAATGAGTGTCATCGGAACGTTATGGGGAGAAATCGGCTCCCTGCCGAAACCCCGACGCCTTCCGGTTGCCAGGCAGGCCACCAAACCCGCGATGCCGGCATTGATATGCACAACATTGCCGCCCGCAAAATCCAGCACGCCCCAGTCAAAAAACAATGCGCCCGGGCCCGACCAGGCCATGTGACAAATCGGCAGATACGAGAACACAAACCAGATGAGGGTGAAAATCAGCATGGCGCTGAATTTCATGCGCTCGGCAAACGCCCCGACAATCAGGGCGGGTGTGATGATCGCAAACGTGAGCTGAAAGGTGATAAATACCGCTTCCGGTATCGTCAACATCAATGAGGACGGGGTCACCCCGCTCAAAAAAGCTTTTCCGAATCCTCCGATGAAGGAAGCGACATTGGTGTCTCCTTTCGTCATTCCGCCGGTGTCAAAGGCGAGCGAGTAACCAAAAACGACCCACAGAACGGTCACGATGCTGGCAAGCGCGAAGCATTGCACGAGGATGGTGAGAACGTTCTTTGCGCGAACAAGGCCGCCATAGAACAGGGCCAGCCCCGGCAGGGTCATGAACAGCACCAGCACCGTCGAGGTGAGCATCCACGCGGAGTCACCGGTGTTGAGGACTGTCGCCGGGGCGGGCGCCTGAATGGCCGCCGACGCTGTGTTAGCCGCTGCCGGGACTGGAAGGGGATCTGCGGCGAAACCCGCCGCCATGCCGAATGCCAGGAGCGCGCAAGCCAGGGCACGTATAGACATCATACGGCTTCTTCTCCTCGTTCGTCGGTGCGAATGCGAACAGCTTCTTCCACGGTTGATACGAACACCTTTCCGTCACCGATTTTTCCCGTCTTTGCCGTTTTGATGATGGCTTTGACGGCGTCATCCAGTTTCGAATCCGAAAGCACAAGCTCGATTTTGATCTTCGGAAGGAAATCCACCGTGTATTCACTCCCGCGATAAATCTCCGTATGCCCTTTCTGGCGGCCGAATCCTTTCACCTCGACGACGGTCATCCCTTCAATGCCGACCTCCGCGAGGGCGTCCTTAACTTCTTCGAGTTTGAATGGCTTTATGATGGCTTCGATTTTTTTCATGCAATACGCGGGCAAAAAACGACTGCTGCGATGTTGCCGCGCCACAACCCAAGCAGCAGCCATGCCATCGGAATTGCTGCGGATTTACGGGGGAAAACGGGCTGTTTCAGATTCGTCGGGTGGCGAGTCTTGCGCAGGATGAGCAAAAAGCGCCAGCGCCCGGCGCGTCAGTGGAGCATCGGCGTGGTGTATGCGGACCTATTCGTTGCAGGAGCTTCAAAGCGCACAACTGTCTCGCCCGGCTTTGCGAACCCAAGCGTCTCGCGTGCCATCCGCTCGACGGCTTTCGGGTCTCTAAGGGCATCGACCGAACAGCGGAGCTGCTTTTGGAGTGCCTGTTGTTTTTGAATTTCCGCATCCAGGCGCATGACTTCGTGCCGCATGCGCTCGTTCTGGCGGATCAGGGGCAGGTAGCGCACACCGACAAGGAGCAGGCCGGCGATCACCAAAAGCACGTAAACCAGCTTGGTGAGCTTTTCCCAGATGCTCTCTTGAACCTTCATTGCTCAGGCGCAGTAAAGCACGGTGTGGGAGGGGAGTAAACTGTTTTTGTGCGGCTTTGCCTGGATTTTCGGGTGAACCCCATCCTGAGACTACGGCGTCCCGCCGGGTCCCAGACGGGCGAGACATTCATTGGAGTATGCGGCTCCACTTGGCGAGAGCCGGCTGCGCACCAGCGCAACCTCCTCCGCGCGCCACTTCCCAAAGCCGCACCCGGCCCACTTTTCCGCCCAGGAGCGCATCGCGTCCGCATCACTTTTTCCGGCCTGCTTCACACGGCCAAGCGTCACGTGTGCATGAAACCGGTTCTCCGGTTTCGCCGTCGCAAACGGGGCGCAGACGGTCTCGACGGTGCTGTGCAGGCGAAAGAGCCATTCTTCCGGGGCGCGAACCCCGATCCAGATGACTCGCGGACGCTTTGAATCCGGGAAGAATCCCGCATCGCGTGCCTCGATATCGGACGGAACCAAACCATAGCAGGCTTTTTTCAGGGATTCAGCGAGTGTGTCCAGGCGGGTGGCATCCACGTTGCCGAGAAACTTAATCGTCAGGTGGAACTGCTCTGGCCGGGTCCAGTTGGCCGTGCGGCTGTCCAGCGCATCCCGGAGCTCCTGCTGGACGGCGTGCAGTTTTTGTTTCACTGCATCCGGCACAAGCAGCGCCACAAACAGCCGGAGCTGGATAAGCTCACCGTTCATGTTGCCTATGGCAGGGGCTCTCCTCGCGCCGCCAGGAGCAGGCGGTACCATTCCTCCCTCGAAAGCCGCATGTCGGTGGCTTTGGCCGCATCCCGGATCCGTTTTGGATTGGCGCTGCCGATAACCGGCACAATGTGTGCCGGGTGCCTGAGCAGCCAGGCGATGGCTGCCGCCGCCCCGGTGGCTCCACGGCTTGATGCAATTTCTTCGAGAACCGGCAACACTCCGGTCACATCGTAACCTTCCTGGGAGGGCAGGAGCCTTCCGGCTTTGCCGCCGAGCATGCCGCCGCCCAGCGGGCTCCATGCCATCGGCGTAATGCTTTCAATCATGCATTGGTCAAGGGTGCCATCGGTAAGCGGTTCCCTGTGCGCGAGACTGATCTCCACCTGGTGCGCTATCAGAGGCATCGGGCACATCACCTGCAACGCGGTCACAAGGCTTGGACGAAAATTACTCACTCCGAAATAGCGCACCTTGCCGGCAGCGCGCAGTTTTTCGAATGCTGCGGCGATTTCTGAAGGGTCCGCGAGAAAATCCGGCCGATGCAGCATGAAAAGATCAATTGTGCTTGTTCGGAGCCGATCGAGCGAACCTTCGCAGGAGGCGATGATGTGTTCGGCTGAGAAATCGTAGCGCTGCGGCGCCGAAGGGTGCGGCGTGCCGGCAGGGCGAATGCCGCACTTGGTGACAATGAGCACCTCTTCGCGCATGCCCGGCGTCTCCCGCAGCGCCCGCCCGAGCAGACGCTCCGATTCGCCGCCGCAGTAAATGTCGGCCGTGTCAAAAAGGTTATAGCCGGACTCATAGGCGCACCGAATCGCCGCCAATCCACCCGTGCGATCGGCCTCCGTGACTTCTGCGGGGTTCCATGTGCCCGCGATGCGCCAGCAGCCGTAGGCCAAGCGCGATGCGCGAAGCGGGCTCGTGCCAAGGGAGATCATTTCCATGCCATCCACTTTAAGTGGCGCGCCGGGAAAATCAAAAGTATTGCGCAGGCTGCTCGGGGTGGGCAGGCCAGCCTGAACTCCCGCTCCGCTCATCCATGCCGCCGCCGATGACGCGCAGGACTCCAACACAGTCGTTATGCGA
>CAYNZC010000064.1:18413-21074 GCA_964401575.1 uncultured Verrucomicrobiota bacterium | reverse complement strand
TGGTGCCGGTGGTCGGACTCGAACCGACACGACTTTTTAAGGTCCCAGGATTTTAAGTCCTGTGCGTCTGCCATTTCGCCACACCGGCAGCCCTATGTCTCCGGGCATTTCCGTTTTTGTTCGAGCGGGAAAGGACACGGATTGTGCTGCTTTGCACCGCTCGATCTCATGTTTCTAGATTTACCAGACTTTGCCGCAGGCGCAAGCAGCCAATCCCGGGAGACGGATTCGGGCAGCAAGTGTGCATGAGGGGCTCTTCTTGCCCGTTCGAATCCTGATCGCCAGCAACGGACCGGCTTCCTGCCGCCTGCTCCGCTTCCGTTTCACCCTGTGTCCGGTTGGGCGTGCGCCTGGTGCGCCACCATTTTGCTTTGCGTTTTGCGCCTGATGCCTAAACTTTCGCCCATGATTTCCGCCATTATAGTGGCTGCCGGACGGGGAACGAGGATGGGGCCGAACGTTGATAAAATCTTCCTTCAACTCAACGGCTGTCCAGTGGTGGGGCATACCTGGCGGAGCTTCGAGAAATGCCGGATGATTGATTCAATCGTGCTGGTCGTTCGGGAGGGCATGCAGGAGAGTCTTGCCTCCCTCGGGCGCGAGCTCGGGCTTGTAAAGCCATGCAAAATCGTCGCCGGCGGCAAGGAAAGGCAGGACTCGGTTTGGAATGGATTGGAGGCGCTGGATGCCGGGTGTGAGATCGTAGCCATCCAGGACGCGGCGCGCCCATGCACGGATAGCGATTTGATTGAGGCCACGATTGCGGCGGCGCGGCAAACCGGCGCATCCGTCGCGGCCCGGCGGGTGACGGACACGATCAAGGAGTCGCACGATGGACAGATCATCGTCAAAACGCTGGATCGGAACGTTCTTTGGAGTGTGCAGACTCCGCAAACATTTCAGGTCAACCTGATCCGGCGCGCGCTTCGCGAGGTGCGCCGGCGCGGCATCGTCGTTACCGATGACACGGCAGCCTGCGAATTGATCGGCGAGCCGGTGCGGCTGGTACCCGGCAAGAAGCCGAATCCGAAAGTGACCAATCCCGAGGATGTGCCGTACGTGGAATTGATCCTGCGCAGCCGGAGGTGAGCATTGAGGCTGCCTCACACGCAGGACCCACGGGCCGCTCCTTCCGGACAATGAGATGATGGCAGTTGACGAGAGTGTTGATTGAATCAGGGCCGGATATTGAGGGACCAGTTCCGGGGGCTATGCGGATGGCGCCCCTGTTTTGGCGGTGTCATTCGTCTGTTTACAAATAGTTTACAAATAGTTCTTGCCATTGCGAAGAAAGATATGTAGAAGAGTAATTAAACAGCCGTAAACAACCAGCCTCGCGAGGGTGCCACTCCTGCTCTTGCAAGGCATCACAGAAAAAAGGTTCTTATGGTTATCCGAGACTCAGAGTTGAGTAACGCTAAACAGAAAACAGGTTCCAGTTTTCCGAAAACTCTCAAGTGTCAAGTCACCCCCCCCCCCCCCCAATTCCGGCGGGAGGGCGGCTATCCTTCTCGTATTAGTCCTGGGGCAACTTGCCGCTCTTAATGCCCAGCTCCTGATGTTATCTGTGGGGATTACAATGGTTATACGCAAATTGCCACTGCTGAGACAACCATCTACCCCGGTCGTGTCACTCGCATGACAGTGACTTGGTCCGGAATGGGTGAACGCCAATCGGCAGTTCTTTATGACAGGATGACCCTGAAAGTTGACGGTGTTGAAGTGGCGCGCGCAGCCGCTCCGGGAGGCGGTCTGGAGTGCGCAGGCGTGGGTCTGGTGATAAGCACTCCCGAGCCTCCTTACGTTGCAGTTCTGGAGGGCGGGTTACAACACACCATAAGAATAGAAACGACAACGGGCGATGAGAACTACCATATCGGGGCCTACTACCAGTTTGAGATCAGTTTTGACTAACCTATTATGAAAAAGCGCGTAATACATTCTCTGGCACTTTGTGTGATGGCGGCCTCTGCCCTTGCCCAGGGTGTGCTCATTGATGCGAACACCAGGAACGGAAGCTTTGAAAGCGGCGACTTATCTCCAAGGGGATCGACAGGGGCTGCGGTGGCAAAGGATGCTGGATTTGCAAGTCACGGTGAGTGGTATGCTACGATAGGACCACTTAATTGGGCGATTGGGCAGAGGCTTGACCTGAGTTCGGATTCCGGGCTTGGGTTTCTTCTCACCTTTGACGCACGCGGGAGCATGGACACCCGGCTCTCGTGGGTCAAACTTGGTACGCGAATCGTGGGTGGACCTCTTACGGCCTCCGTTACTCCGATCTCGGTTCCGGCCCTGGCATCTACGGAGTGGCGCACATTCAAGTATGGTTTTGAGTTTCCTGTTGGAGACTGGACGGACTCGGTTGACCTCATCATCCAGTTTTCTGGACCTGGATCCGGCTATTTGGATAACGTGTTGTTCCAGCAGATTCCGGAGCCGTCTGTTCTGGCGCTGGTGCTGATTGGCGCGGGTTTGTTTCTCAAACGGAACTGACGGTCGTGCCCTTGGGACTATTCGAGGGCGTCCAACCGAGGTTTGATCTCGCGGAGCGACAGCGACAGGAATGAAGGAATGGGCGGACGCCATCAAGCGGATTATGACAAGATGACCCTGAAAGTTGACGGTGTTGAAGTGGCGCGCGCAGCCGCTCCGGGAGGC
>CAYNZC010000064.1:0-18313 GCA_964401575.1 uncultured Verrucomicrobiota bacterium | reverse complement strand
AGCCTCCTTACGTTGCAGTTCTGGAGGGCGGGTTACAACACACCATAAGAATAGATTTTTCACGATGCCGGCGAGGCAGGCCGTTTGAGCAGGCCTATTTCTTTTCAGAAGAAACAAACCCGAATCGAAATGAAACTGAGTCAGACTCTTCAACAAGGAACCCTGGTGTCCACACTGGCGCTCATGGCCGGACTTTGCTCCGCTTATTCGCAGACGGACTTGATGGTGCAAAGCCTGGAATTCGGGCCTGTCAGTATTCGAACGCTTATTCACCCCGAATTGGTGCGTTTCACCCTGGGGAATTACGGGCCGGACAGTATCTCTATGGTTGCAGCCGAGTATTTCCTGTCGAGAAACCAGTTGCTCGGCGACTCGGACGATCTGTTTATCGGGTCGGGCGAGTATCCTGTCGATCTTCAGCCTTTCACTGGAGGGTCTGTGAATCTGCCGCCGGAACTGAAGGCGCTGATGGTCATACCACCTGAGGCAAGTGGTGTCTATTACCCGGTGTTGAGGATCAGCCCGGTCGGGAGTTCGGATCCCGCTCCCTGGAATAATGTCACATTTGGGAGCGCCATCACCGTAGCGCCTTTAACCAACAGTATGTATGCCGTGTTTGCGGATCCTCAGCCGACGCTTGGCAACATGGAGATCATGCCCGAGTTCGCATTCATGTTTCATTCCTACTTTCAAAACTGCTGGCTCATTGGCAGCCCGGGCGGCGGATTCAGCGCGTCGTTCAACGCACCAGTCGCGGGGCAATGTCAGTTGTTGGTCCGGCATCTGACCTCCTCCGCCGCCGAATGCCCCGGGGATGGATACTCTCCCGTTTCGATTTTCGTAAATGGTGTGGCTTGCGTCCGTGATTTTGACCCTGCACTCGCCCATGGCGGAACGCATGGTTTTGTCGAGGACATCTGGACGATCAACGTGGTCGAGGGCCAGAACACCATGCAATGGGTCGCCGGGAACCTCTGCACGCACTACTGGATACAGCGGATCGAGTTAACCCCAGTGTCAGTTCCATTCAAATTCCAATCCATTCGGCCAGATGGTTTTGGAGGGCTCTCACTGTCGATTACTGGCCAACCGGGCCGCACTTGCATCGTGGAGGGTTCGACGGACATGATTTCATGGACTGAAGTCGCGCGGGTATCCAATTCGCCGGAATCGTTTGACGTCCGTGTTGATATTCCGCCGAACGAGCCGAGAAAGTTCTTCAGGGCGATCCAGTTGGACCCATGAAAGCTGCGCAGGCGCCGGTCAGAATCAGCAGCATGCGCCGCGATTTGCCTTGGCCCGCGGCTCTGTCTCGCGGGCGAGCCATTGAAGGTACTTTCTGCTACCCGTCCTGAGTTCGATCGCTACAAACTCAGGGGTCTCGTATGGGTGTTTGTGAAGGATGACCTTTTCGAGTTGCGGGAGGAGCTGCGAGCGTGTCTTGATCAACAGGAGGGATTCGCTGCCTTTTTCCAGTTTGCCCTGCCACCAGTAATGCGACTCAACGCCGGGCACGATATTCACGCACGCCGCCAGGCGTGCCTTGAGGCATTCGCGAGCGATAGTGCGGGCCGTCCTCACGTTGGGGGCGGTAACTAGCACGAGCGAAAACGGAATCATAGAATTTGGGGAATCTGAGCTATCGCGTGTTCTTTGATGGTTACTCGAAGGCCGTCCGAATCAGGACGAGGTCCTTGGGGCCTGTGAAGGTCACCTTCAGCGCAGTTTCCCGGGGCAGGTCCATGAGTGTCGTCGTTTGTTCTCCCGGGGGGATGAGCGTTTCGAACGACTGCGTGTTCAGCGTGATGCGAAATGCAGCAGGCTGTTTTCCCGGATTTCGTGCGATGGTGGCGAGACGGGTCGCACCCTCCGGCGTGCGGGCATGAAAGAATCCCTGACCGATCTGCTCTTTCGAATCGCCGCGCCGGAGCATCGTGCCGGTGCTGTAACTGTACTGGCCGAACGGATTGCGCCCCCTGGGAACGAACTGGTCGCCCGGCATCATGTTCCAGGAGCCGGAATTTGCGGGCAGCGATGGCATGCCCGCCTGGGTGGTGCCGCGCAACCATTCGGCATTGATGATCAGCCCGTTCAGAGGTCCGCAAACAAGGCCCTGCTCGGACGGAAGGTCGCCCCAGACAATCGGGCGGTTGGGCGTCACCAGCGGATCGTGCCCCGGGTCGTCGGTGGCATAGAACACGATGTTCGCCAGAAAGCGATCTGCCGCCGGGTCGATGCCTGAGCGGCTCACCATGTCGAGGGCGGAAAGCAGCACGGAACCCTGGCCATCAAACATTTCGCACAAGGCGACGCCCTCCAGGCCACGGTCGTAATTGGCCAGCACGGCAGTGCGGGCAAGGTCATCCGGGTTTGTCAGCCGGAAGCCGGACGTAACCGGATAGACCCGCGGGAACCCGGGCATTTCCTGTTGCCAGTTGGTGTCGTCGGACCAAAGGGCAAGACGCTTGCGGTCCAGGCCCATAAAAACGGGGTGAGCAGGCCGCTGCATGTTCACATGCGACTGTTCGCGATGGGGGCGTGTGGCGGGCGGATAAGGGGTGTCGTTGGCGGAGCTTTCGAGCATTTCAATTCTTGCCGGGAGCCAATCCAGCGGAAAACCGGGGTTCCGTTGCTGAAGGCAAACGATCCGACCGCCGCTCTGGACAAACTCGCGAAGGGCGCCGCGATTGCGGGTCAGGTGCGAGTCCCAGGCGTTTTCACCGATGATGAGCGTGCGGACCTTTTTGAGGGAGCTATCAATCTCTTTAAGGGGAGTGGTGTTGATTCCGGATGCCGCGAGAGCGGTGGCTGTGCGTCCGGATTTGTCGTAAATGTGCGCGGTGGAGCTAAGCTTTAGCGGTGGGCGGCCCCATGCGCGCTCCGCGATGAAGATATCCATCCCGTTGCTGGAGACTGCCAGGTTTTCGCATTCCACCGTGCTGGAGAGCCGGTATTCACCTGTGAGCAGGTCGGGGGGCATGGTGAGGTCCAGGCGCTGGGACCATACGCCGAAGTAGGGCAGGCGCGGAACGGGCAACTCGCCCTGCAGGAGCTTCCTGCCGGCTATGTCTGCGAGGCTGTATCTCAAAACGGCGTTGGTGAGCGCCCGGCCATCGTCACTATCGTTCACAATGTGCACGACGGGGTGGATCCTCGCTCCCGCATAGACCTGCCGTGTCCAGAGCTCCCAGCTTGAAAGAATCGGTTGATAGGACACTGCAAGCTGGCGCATCGCCGGCTTCGGGATCATTTCCTCGAACGATTGTATGCCCGACCAGTTATAGAATAGAATGGTGAAGGGCATGATGCCCGCCAGCCGGTGGTTCAACGGGCGCATGCGCCGGAACGATTCTGTGGCTTCCTTCACCATCATGCTTTGGTAAGCCAGTGAATCTTCGACTGGATTCTCGGCGCCGCCAATCCAGCCGAGTCGCGCTCCGAGCTGTTTGCTTCTTACGAGATTGAACTCTCCGGAGGACCCGGTGAAGGAGCCCACGCATTCACTGAACGTTAGCGGCTGGTTTTTCCCCGGGCCGAACAACGGCTCTTTCCGGAGCGCGTCCCGCAGGTTGTAATAGGTTAGAAACGAGTTGTAGTACCAGCCCCAGTAACGATGCACGTCGCAAATATCGCCCTCGCGCCCTTCGCCGTAGCCGGCGTTTGCAATGAAGACCCGCGTAGGATCCCACGCCCGCAAAGACTCATGCGCCTTTGTCAGAAATGCGCTGAAGGCCTCCCCGTGCCGCCCGGAAACCGGCAATTCATTGGCCAGGCAGTAAATCACGATAGAGGGGTGGTTGACGCAGGATTCGAACAGTTCTCTGTAGCCGGCAATGCTCGCTTCAGCATCGGCAGGCGGCCGCTTCTTTTCATCGACACCGGGGGGGAATCCGTAGCGTCCGGCGTACAACATCATGCCGAGTTCGTCGCAAACATCGAACCAGGTCTGAGAGCTATCCGTCGAGATTCTGAAAATGTTCACGTTCTGCGATTTCAGGAAGCGAACGTAATCCTCTGCAAACTCCCGGGAGGCGCCGACTTCTTCCGGTATCGTGCGTCCGGGCGGATTGATCGCTGTGCCCCGGAGAAAAACAGGCCTTCCATTGAGATGCAACTGGCCGTTGATGATCGTCATCGAACGAAATCCGAACCGGGTCGAGGCGCGGCTCAAAACATGATCCTGTTGCCGAATCGTGATATCGAGGCTATAGAGATGCGGGGAAAGGGGTTCCCACAGCCGGGCGACAAGGCGATCCACAGTGGTCTCGAGAAGCGCTCCGGCGTTGCGTCTGGGTTCCACCTGGCCAAGGGAGCCCCGCCAGAGGGTTTCGCCGCTTGCCGTGTGCATGATCGTGCCGTCGATGGTCAAAGGTGCAATGTTTTCGACAGGAGGAAAATGGACCTGGATGCGTACATGGTTTGTTCCCGCAAACGCGAGAAGCTTCAGACCGGGAGGATTTGTCGTTTGTGCCAGCGCCATCGAGGCTGCGGCAAGCAGGATCGTGACGATGCTGCCCGCAAGCCGCCTGGTGCGCCGGGCCGGGCAATGACCCTCGCAAAGAGTTGGTTTGCGGTGTGAAGGCTTGGCGGTGACTGCCGCCAGGAGGCGCTGAGTGCCGTCGAAGATGAGCATGGGTAAATACATACGCGACAAATCCGGCACGTCAATGAGTGGTTTTTGTTGTTTCTTGCCGATACCCGGAAGGGATCCCGTTCCGGCCTCCCACGGCACTCCCATATTGCGCTCGTGACGTCACTTGCCAACTCCGGACCTCCTGGTTCCGTGCATGCGCGATGATTCGTCGATGGCGCGTTCTGTTTGGAATTGAAATTCCGGCTTGATGGCTGCATGTTGAGGCTCATGCAATCTGTATTTACAGGGCCGGTTTTCGTTGTGCGGGATAACATTGATACGGACCAGATCATCCCGGCGCAGTACCTGAACCTCGTGCCCACGATCGCGGAGGAGTACGAGAAGCTCGGGTCCTACGCTCTTTGCGGGTTGCCGGAATCTGCCTATCCCACCCGTTATGTAAAGGATGGCCAGTTGGATAGTGATTACCCGATTGTTGTCGCCGGGAGAAACTTCGGGTGCGGCAGTTCGCGCGAACACGCTCCCATTGCCATGGGTTCGGCGGGTTGCAAGGTGGTCCTTGCCGAGAGCTTTGCCCGCATCTTTTTTCGAAACTGTGTGGCGACGGGCGAACTTTACCCTTGCGAAAGCGCCGAACGTCTTTGCGATGTTTTGAAAACGGGAGACGTCGTTACGGTTGATTTGGATGCCTGCACAGTGGTAGTGCAGAGCACGGGAAAGGTTTACAGGTTCAAACCTCTTGGCGACGTTCGGCCCGTTGTGGATGCCGGCGGCCTGTTTAACTATGCCCGCAACAGCGGAATGATTCCCCGGTAGCCGGACAACAGCGGCAGGGGAGGGGCAGAACAGGGCCGCAACGCGTTGGTCGCCTCATACAAGTCCGAAGGCCGGGGTGACCGCCAACTCTTCTGCCAGTGAGTTAAGTCATCCGCTTGGCTCAGGTTCCCTTGTCAATCACAGTCGGCGACGTGGAGCTCTGTTGTCCGACCACATGCAGGATCGAGCGTAGCGGAAGCGCAAGGCGGTCCGGGTGATTCGTGATTGCGTAGCCGAGGTCGTTAAATAAACCTCCTATCAGGCTTGCCAGCAACAAGGCGGACTTCTCGTTCACATTCGAGGGTAACAACCCCGTATGACCGATCCCCTCAAGGTAGGCCTTGAGGAAGGTCGCGCCTGTCCATCTAAACCAGAATATGGCCCATGGTTCGAGTGATGGAACATCTTCGGCACGGATGGTTCCCACGGATACCTGTTGGGAAATCGCGGCCGCCGCCACCTTCATAAACGAGCGCAGCATGGACGCCACATCGTGAAAGCCGCAATGTTTGATTCGGCGTTCTCCAAAAGAGCGGAACGTGCGGCCATCAAAGTTCACGACCAGGAAGTCCTTGCCTGTGAAAAGCAGTTGTGCCAGGTGGTAGCTGCCGTGGCAGCGGATGCGTTGCGCGCGGATTGCCGTCGAGTTCACGGGTTGGACCATTTTGATCGCCTCGTTTTCCAGGCCGGCCACTTGCGCCGCCAGCGGCGCAAGGTGCCCCGGCACACGGTCCAGATTCCTGCGCAGCAGGCGCAAGTTGGAGACGATGTTGTTGCGCAAGGATTGGAACAGGCTGCGCTGGTAAAAGGGCGTGAAGGGCTCGGGCGCAAACTCCTTGTCGTCAGGCTCGGGAGATACCAGGGCCAGGTGCATCTCGGCGGTGCGCTGCCCGAGAATCCGGGCGAGCTCGATTGGTGTGCCGATGAGCCGCAGGACGGATTCCGGAGCGGCCGCTGCAGCCATTTCAACGAGCGTGCCTGCGGTCTCCGGGGTGGACTGCATCGCATCGCCAAGGGCTCTCACCCGCTCAAAATACCGCGTCACCGTCTCGACGAAATACACCTTCGCATCGCGCGCCTCGGGCAGAAAACCTCTGATGGATGCAATGGTGATCGACTCGCCGTTCTTTCGGCGAAATTCAATCCACCCGAGCATCGTGGGCACGTGGGGAAAGTTCTTTTCATTCAGGAATCGCACCAGTTGCAGCTCCGGGTTGGTCCCGGCCTCGAGCCGGCGGAAGAGCTTCAGGAAGAAACGGTTTCCATAAACAATGGTGCTGTGGTGTTCATCTGCCCGGCGGACCTGAGGCGCCAGACCCGAGGGTTCCGCCGCAGTGCTCCGCAGCTCCGCCCGGGCCACGGCTTTGAGTTCCCCGCCACCTGCCTTGAACGGCTTCTGACGGGAAAACACGCGCAACAACTCTGCGCAAAACTTGCAGTCCGCTACAGCTTCATACAACAGTCCGGCATCCGCGCCCTCTGCGGATTGCAGCCGGGCGATGACCAACTGCGGCGAGTCCCTCTCCAGCAATGCCGCCTCAGCGCCTGTGGTCATCGCCACCGGCACCACGGCGTCCTGCGGTTCGGCGTCCATCGAGTCCACGCTCACCACCAGCAGGCGCGATTGCCCCGCTTCGGAAGCCAGTGGAATGGCCTCCCGGATTCGCACCGCCTTGGGCGCCGCCTGGGAAAACCACCGGCGGTTCGTGATATAGTGCAGCAGCGCCGCCTCGAGCCTGGCGCGTCCCGCGCCCTCGAGCAGCGCCGGCCAATCCCCGCTGGCGGCCTGGATCTCCGCAGCGCCGCCCGAGTGTTGCCGCATCTTCCGCACGGCGGCCGTTTCCAGCAGGAACCAGAGGGCGGTGTGCGGCCCGAGCGTTAGAAAATACGGGTGCGCCGTGATGAGTGGAAGAGCCGCCTGCCCGAAAATCTCCACGGGCACATACCCCTCGAACCTGGAGAGATCCAGCTCCGCCGGTTGGGTGAACCTCGAGAGATTTGCCACCACCAGGATGACCTGGTCTTCCCATTTCCGCACAAACGCCAGCACCTTTCGATTATCCACCGGCAGGAACTCCAGGGTTCCCCTTCCGAAAGCCGGGTAGCGCTTGCGCAGTGTGATCGCCCGCTTTACCCACCAATACAGCGAGTGTGGATTATGCTGCTGCACATCCACATTCACGGCCTCGTAGTGATATTCCGGGTCCAAAACGATGGGCAGATACAGCGCCTGCGGCGTGGCCCTCGAGAATCCCGCATTCCGGTCCGAGCTCCACTGCATCGGCGTGCGCACGCCGTTTCTGTCGCCCAGGTACACGTTGTCGCCCATGCCGATCTCGTCTCCGTAGTACAAAACAGGCGTTCCCGGCAGTGAAAACAGCAGCATGTGCAGCAGTTCGATGCGTTTTCTGTCGTTGCCGAGGAGGGGGGCTAGCCTGCGGCGTATGCCAAGGTTGATGCGGGCGCGGGTGTCATTGGCGTAAACGCGGTACATGTAGTCGCGTTCCTCGTCGGTAACCATCTCGAGGGTGAGCTCGTCATGGTTCCGCAGGAACAGCGCCCACTGGCTCGTGCCCGGGATCGCCGGCGTTTGCTCGAGAATATCCACCACCGGCACGCGATCCTCCATCCGCACCGCCATGAACATCCGCGGCATCAGCGGGAAATGAAATGCCATGTGGCACTCATCCCCGCTGCCGCCGCCGAAATACGTGACGGCGTCCTCCGGCCATTGGTTCGCTTCGGCCAGCAGCATCCGGTCTCCATACTTCTGGTCCACGTGTGCCCGGAGCTTCTTGAGGAATTGATGCGTTTCGGGCAGGTTCTCGCAGGAGGTGTTCTCCCGCTCGAAAAGGTACGGTACGGCGTCCAGTCGCAGCCCGTCCACCCCCATATCGAACCAGAAATCCAGCACTCGCAGGATCTCCTTGTGCACGGCAGGATTGTCATAATTCAGATCCGGCTGATGCGAATAGAACCTGTGCCAGAAATATGCCTTCGCGACAGGATCCCACGCCCAGTTCGAGTGCTCGAAGTCCCGAAAAATGATCCTCGCTGACTTATATGGCTCGGGTGTCGGGCTCCAGACATAAAAGCCCCGCCAGTGCGAATCCGGCGCGGCGCGGCGCGACTTCTGGAACCACGGGTGCTGATCGGAGGTGTGGTTGACGACCAATTCGGTGATGACGCGCAACTCTCGGGCGTGGGCTTCATCGAGAAAGTTTTTGAAGTCCTTGAGCGTGCCGTAGTTCGGGTGGATCGAATAATAATCCGCGATATCGTATCCGTCGTCCTTCAGAGGCGAAGGATAAAACGGCAGGATCCAGATCGCCGTCACACCCAGATCCTGCAAATACCCCAGCTTCTCCGTCAGCCCCTGGAAATCTCCAATCCCATCGCCGTTGCTGTCACAAAAAGCCCGGACATGCAGTTCATAGATGATGGCGTCCTTGTACCAATGTTTTTCCTTGGTAATGCCTGTTGACTGAGCGCGTTTCGTCGGCATGATTTTCACCCTGACTCTTCCGGCCTGCTGCCGGTGTGAGGATACTTTAGCACAGTTTCTGTTCTGCGAGCTGCTGAAAACATTGCTACCTCAAAAGCTCCGGCAAGTGTTCCAACGCCCAGGGGAGCACAACAAACGTTGTGGCATTAAAAAAGCCATGCGCAAGCACCGCGGGCCAAAGGGATCGGTGCAGGACCATGATGCCCCCCAGTAGAAAACCGAGCGCGCCGGTCAGGAACACTGCCAGCATTCCCTGCGTTGCATGACCAAGCCCGAAGATGACTGCGGCAATGCCGACCCCAAGAATCTGCCCGCGCACCCCGGAGAACCTGCCGGGCCACAAAGCCGCAAGGCCGGCCAGCAACCCTGCCCGCCACAATTCCTCGCGAAAACCGGCAACGACAAAGCTGATCAAGGTCGCATTCACAATCATGTAGAGCGGGTTTTGCCTCAGCGCGTCAACATCCACGAGGGCTTCGACATCCGGACGGTTAGCCGCCACGAAGTCCTGCAACTGGTCGGTGGAGAGAACGCGCATGGCAATGAGGGCGCCTGCGATCACGGCCGCCACAATGGCAATGGCAATGCGCAAGGCCACCGAGTAACCGAGGCCGTATGGAATCATTCTCCAGCGGAACAGTTCGGCCAGATACAAGCTGCTTTTGTCCGCCCTCGAGCATCCCCAGGCCAGCCCGAAGACTGCCGCAAAAATGCTAAGCTCAATGGCGCTGACCCACAGCACCCCCGGGACCGTGTCCGACAACGCCGGTTGGTTGCCAGCTTCCCCGAAAAATGCGAGGCCTCCGATCACCAGCGGGTAAGCGCCGAGGATGCAAAGGTGCAGCACCCAGCGCCATCGCCGGATCGGTTGAGCCCCGGACTCGGGTGTGGGCTTAATCACGGGTGGAACGCCTTCGCCGTGTTCAATTGAAATCACGCGATCAGGGTAACGCCCGAATGCGCCGCGGCAAGTACACCCATGAATGGTTGAATCGCTAAAAGCGGGATCACCCCGATCCCGCTGCCGCCCAATCCCCCGACTGGCCGGGACATTTCGCTGCTGTCCCGGCTTTGAAAAGACACTTTAAAATTCCCAATCCTTCCTGAACGCGCTAGGCTGCCACGGATGGCAGAGAAAGTTTTTACCCTTGGTCATTCGCCCGACCCGGACGATGCATTCATGTTTTATGCCCTGGCCCATGGTTTAATACCTACTGGCGGCTTCCGGTTTCAACACATCCTCCAGGACATCCAGACCCTCAACGAAAGGGCCACACGCGGCGAACTGGACATCACTGCCATCAGCATTCATGCGTATGCCTACGTGAGCGACAAATACGCCCTTTTACCCAGTGGCGCCAGCATGGGCGACGGATACGGCCCCATGCTCGTCGGCCCTGCGAGAATGACGCGTCCTGAAATCGCCCGCGCCAAAATCGCCGTGCCGGGCACAATGACCAGCGCCTTCCTGGCCTTGCAGCTTTGGCTCGAAAAGCCGGCATCCGAGCTCAATTACGTGGTTGTTCCCTTCGACCAGATTTTTCGCACGGTGCGAGCCGGGCAGGCGGACGTGGGTCTCATCATTCACGAAGGACAACTCACCTATGCCAACGAGGGCCTGGTCGTCAGCCAGGACCTGGGAATCTGGTGGGGTCAGCAGAACCAGGGGTTGCCCCTGCCGCTCGGAGGCAACGTCATCCACAAACGATTCGATCCCGGGCTGCGGAGCCAAATCGCCGATATTCTTCACCACAGCATTCAGTTCAGCCTTGATCACCGCCCTGAAGCCGTCCAGCACGCTCTCCAATACGCGCGCGACATGGGCAAAGACCTTGCCGACAGGTTCGTAGGCATGTACGTGAACCATTGGACCCTGGATTATGGCGAAAAGGGCAGGGAATCCATCCGGCGATTCCTCGGAGCAGCCCACAAGCATGGCTTAATCCCACACCGTCAGGAACTTGAGTTTGTATGACGCCTTGGTGAGGGGTGGGATTTGGAGGCGTGGGCAACGTTTCCGCCTCCGCCTTGCCCGGTCGGTGTTCTCACCGTTTTTCACCGATTGAAAGATGGAAAGAGCTTTACATGGGCGCGCAAGGTCTCTACTTTAACGCGATTATAAAAATTTTAGAGGTTTAGTTTTAGAGAAACAAATGCAATCAAAAGCGAAGACGATTGGCGATTTTAAGCTCCACGAGGGAGACACCGGATCGGCGGATGTGCAGGTAGCACTCCTGACCCAGCGCATCAACCACCTGACCGAGCACCTGCAGACGAACAAGAAAGACCACAGTTCACGCCGCGGGTTGCTGATGATGGTTGGACAGCGCCGGCGCCTGCTGGATTACCTTCAGGCCAGGGACGTGGGGCGTTACCAGGCCCTTACCAGGAAGCTCAAGCTCCGACGGTAGCGCTGGTTGACGGGTGTTAGCCCGTCAGGAAAATTTGACGTGAATTGGCCCGGGATAGCGGGCGGGCCAAAGACAAATAAAATCACCGCTTAACAACGCTTCACGACACTGGGAAATTTCATTCAGTCCCGCCAACAGTCCGTGACTGAATGAAGTTCCTCGGTGGCAGTGAGGCATAAACTATTAGAACATATTATGCCAGAAAAAGTCATCGCCCCGCTCGGGGATAAGCAGGTCATTATTGAAACAGGCAAAGTCGCCAAACAGGCCGACGGCGCCGTAACCGTCCAACTCGGAGAGACGATTGTTATCGTTGCGGCTGTCGCCGCCACCAAGGCCAAAGAAGGCCAGGATTTCTTCCCTCTCACTGTGGATTATCGCGAAAAAGCCGCGGCTGCGGGCAAGTTCCCCGGCGGCTACTTCAAACGCGAAGGCCGGCCCACGGAAAAGGAAATCCTCACATCCCGCCTGATTGACCGCCCCATCCGCCCGTTATTTCCCAAGGGCTGCTACAACGAGGTGCAGGTGCAGTGCATCGTGCTCAGCGCCGATGGTGAAAACGATCCGGATATGCTTGCCTTGCTGGGCGCCTCCGCCGCCCTGAGCGTTAGCGACATCCCTTGGGAAGGACCGCTGGGGGCAGTGCGCGTTGGTCGTGTGGGCGGCAAGTTCATCGCCAACCCGACGCACAGCGAGATGCTGGAGAGCGATATTGACCTTGTGTATGTCGGCAACGAGACCGACCTGGTCATGTTCGAGGGATCTGCGCGGGAAATCAGCGATGCGGATTTCACAGCCGCGCTGGCATTCGGGCAGGAAGCGATTCAGCCGATGATTGCCGTGCAGAAGGACCTGGCGGCGAAGGTGGCGAGAGCCAAGAGGCAAATCACGCTGAAAGTGGCCCCGGAAGAGATATTAAAGGAGGCCAGAGCGCTGGCGGGCGACCGCATTGTTTCGGCGTTGCTGACGGACGGGAAACTCGCCCGCGAAGCCGCTGTGACGGCGCTTACCGAAGAAATCAGCAAGAAGCTGATCGAGAAGTTCGGCGAAGAGAAAGTCACGGAATTTGTTCTCAAGGATGCGTTTTATTACATCCAGAAGGAGGCAGTTCGCGCGCTGATCATGAAGGAGAACAAGCGCCTTGATGGTCGTGATCTGAACACAGTCCGGCCAATTTTCAGCGAAGTCGGTCTTCTGCCGAGGGCGCACGGCTCGGCGCTGTTTCAGCGCGGCGAAACACAGGCCGTGGTGCTCTGCACCCTGGGCACGGGCGAGGACGCGCAGGAGTTCGACTCCTACACCGGCGGCGCCAGCGAAAAGAAATTCATTCTGCATTACAACTTCCCGAACTTTTCCGTCGGCGAAACCGGAAGGATCAGCGGTCCCGGGCGGCGCGAGATCGGGCACGGCGCGCTTTCAGAAAGATCGTTGGAGCCGGTGGTGCCCCGCGATTATCCCTATTCGATCCGCATCACCAGCGAGATCATGGAATCCAACGGTTCCTCCTCGATGGCGAGCGTTTGCGGCGGCGCGCTGGCGCTGATGGATGCGGGCGTTCCCCTGGTCCGGCCGGTTGCAGGTGTGAGCATCGGCCTTTGCACCGAGCATGACGAGAAAGACCGCATCTCCAGCTACAAGCTTCTCACCGACATCATCGGCTGGGAAGACGCGTTCTGCGATATGGACTGCAAGATCGCCGGCACCGAGAAGGGGATCACCGGTTTCCAACTGGATTTAAAGCTCCGGGGAGTGCCGCACAAGCTGATGGAAGAGGCCGTGGAACAGGCGCGAGTCTCCAGAATGCATGTGCTGGCCGAGATGGCCAAGACACTGGCCCAGCCGAGGCCGGAGTTGAGCAAGTACGCCCCGCGCATCGTGACGCTCAAGATCAACCCCGAGAAGATCGGCGCCCTGATCGGCCCCGGCGGCAAGAACATCAAGAAGCTCGTCGAGGAGTCCGGTTGCGAGATTAATATCGAGGACGATGGCACAGTCAATATCTACTCGGTCTCCGAAGAGGGGATGAAGATCGCAAAGGACGCCATTGCAGGGATGACTGCGGAAGCTGAGATCGGGCGGATCTACCGCGGAAAGGTTGTAACGATCAAGGATTTCGGCGCGTTCGTGGAGTTTCTGCCGGGCAAGGATGGCCTCGTGCATATCAGCGAGCTGGCGAATTTCCGCGTGAAACAGACCGAGGACATCGTGAAGATCGGTGACGAGATTTGGGTGAAATGTCTCGGTGTGGACGAGAAGGGCAGGGTGCGGCTGTCCCGCAAGGCTGCCATGGCCGACCGCGACCAGGAGCTCAGTGGCGGCGCACCGGCAGCGGGCGAGCAACCTGCCGCAGGCGAACCCGCCGGAGATCGACCCGAGCGTCCACAGTTTGGGGGGCGCCCGCCCGAGCGCGGCGATCGCGGCCAGGGCCGGGGAGATCGTGGCCCGCGGGACCGTGATCGCGGCCGTGGTGGAGATCGCGGGCGCGGACGGGATCGCGGCCCCAGGCGCGAAGGCGGACAGCGAGAGGGCGGCCAGCCGCGCGGCGACGCGCAGCCGGGTTCCGAACCCGTGCAGCGTCCCGAGCGCGAGAATCGCCAGGACCAGGGCGGCGGAGAACCGCAAACGATGCCTGTGGATTAGGGCAGGGGGCTCGAACGAGCCTGCGGGTGCGGCCTTGCCGCCGCCCCGTGAGAATCTTTCAAGGTGAAGCGCGGTTGAAGAACCGCGCTTCAATTTTTGGACGGGGAGGCAACGCCTCCGGCCATCATCTGTTGCACCGGGGATTGCATTATCAAACCCGTCTGATGACATCCGCCGTTCAGGCTGTTGAGAGCATTGGCGCCGGGTGGCTGGCCGGCATTCAGGACTGCGGCGACCGTGAGGAGCCTGCTCCCCCGAGCTTTCAGGCATTCATTCTGGGACCTTCGACCGCGCCGCCCGTGGAAATCTGCTGCATCACGATATCACACTTCTCCTGGTCGAATTTAAGCACTATCTGAAGCGAATCGATCCCGTTCCGGTGGCAGAACTCCATGGCAGCCGTGGAACTGACGAACTCCAACGCCTCCGAACTGTCCATCGTCCAACTGCCCATGTCCTGGAGATACAGACCCGTTGTTTTGTGCTGAAGGACAATGCGCATAAGACCTGTTGTGTTGTTAACGCCTCCCCCGTTGAACAACGCTGGACAACCACGGGATTGCCGAAGCCTAAGCCCGGCCCACTGCGCGTGCAACTATAAAGGAAGCAAAAACAAGCGGGCATTCACATCCGCCAGGCGAACGTGAATGCCCGCTTTTGTTACGGCTTTTGACTACGGCTTGCGGAGCCGGTAGAACACCTTGGAAGTCGCCGGATCAACAGTAATGTTGATATTCGTCAGGTTTTCCGAACCCGGGATGTCGAACCAGGCCGCGCTGTTCGCGAGGTCGAGTGCATTCGACTGCGCATACCAACCCCGATGTGTTTCGGGCCAGCCCAGGGCCACCTGGCCCGGTTGTGTGAGCTCAAAGCTGATGTTGGTTGGATACTCAGCAACGCTGGAACTCGTGATGGTCAGAATCCCCGTTGCGGGATCAAACGTTCCGGTCGAACCCGCGACAACTACCTGCGAGAAGTTCCCTGTGTACGACCCGGCGCTGAACAGTTGGAACGCATCGTCTTTGGCAAGGGTGCCTGTGTGGTTGGTGACCGTCAGGGTTCCGCCGTAATTGACCGTGGTTGCGACCACCATGTCTTTTGTTGCGGCGCCTTTGTCGAGGTCAACCAATGTGCTGCTGTTCGCGGAGAGCGACAGTGTGTTGTTGATCGTGAGGGTGCCGATGACATTGCCTGGCGCCAGGGCCGCGTTGTCCTGAACGAACACAGGGCCGCCAATGGTTCCATTGCCCGCAAGTCTCCCCGCTGCCACGGTTACCGTGCTTGCCGTGCCCAGTGAGCCGTCAATCGCCAGCGTGCCGGCGTTCACCAAGGTTGCGCCGGTGTAGGTGTTCGCGCCGGACAGCGAGAGTGTGCCTTCTCCCAGCTTGGTAAGCCCGCCGGAGGAGTTGGCCGCCAGGGTAACTGCGCCAGGGGTGGCCGCCACGTCAGGAACGCCGCCCGCAAATGTGTAGGTCACGGACCCGTCGGTGTAATTCACGCCGGGATTGGTCACCTTGATCGAGGCGACCCGCAGCGTTCCCTTGCCCGTTCCGTCATCGGCCATTAGGGCGATCGCGGTTGCCCCGGAGCCGGTGCCGCTGGAATCGGCGATAGAGACGTAGGGCTCGCCAATGTAACCGGAGCCGCCGTCCGTCACCGCAAGGGCGCTGACACCCATGCCGGTGGGAGCGACCATGTTGGCCAGCACGCCGGCATCGTAGCCTGCCGTGTCAATTACCGCTCCGCCGGTGAACGAGCCGAAAGGACCGTTTACCACGACGTTGGCGATCGAGTTTGTAATGAAGGCCACATTATTCGTGAAGGCCCGGAGAGTGCCTCCATTGAAGTTCAGGAAGTTCGTGATCGGATTGAATGGGTAGCTGTAGTTGATGGTGCTGGTTATCAACGTTCCCCCGTTCAGATTCAGCACAGCCGTTCCGTTGGTGCCATTAGAGCCCCCCATGCCAATCTCACCGGGCCCGTTATCCAGCATTCCCCCCAGTACATTGATCTCGCCGTGTCCGGCATATCGTCTGCATAGAGTAATGCCGGCGCCCTCGCTTCGCGCGAGAGTGCCTGTGCCGCTCACGGTCAACACACCCACTCCGCCATAATACGGGAACACGATGCCCGAGCTGGCGGGCGGCGGCGCGCCGACCTCCCACGTGCCGCCGGATATGGAGACCATGCCGATGCCGCTGGGGGTATCGCGTCCGTTCAAAATGAACCCGCGACTTTGAATCGTGCCGCCGGTCATGTTCACGGCGCCGTAGCCATACCCGCCGATGTCGAAATTATAAAAATCCCATGCATCCGTTGAAATGAAAGTGCCGCCTTTCATATTCACCGCGCCAACGGTTCCAGCGTCAAAGCCGACCATGAACGGTCCGTTCTTGGTGATCATAGCGCCTGTCTCGATGTTCAAAACCGGCTTGTCTGTGGTGCTTTGGATCCTCCACGAGCCCGTGCCCACGTCAACGGGTCCCTTGATGTCCAGAGATCCGGCGCTCACGTTCAGGTCGCTGGCGGTGTTCGTCAGAGAGCCGATGGCGAGCTTGCCGGCTCCTGCCTTGTTCAAAGAGCCCGGGCCGGTGATGTTTGCCGCTGTCAGTGTGTTGCTGTTCACCGTCACCGTTACAATGCCTGCTGTCGGCAGACTGATCGGGCTCGCGCCGAGATCCAGGTTGGATCCGGGATTGACCTCGAAGTTTGCGGCCCACGCCTGCGGGCTGGCCTGAAGCGTCAGCGGGGAGGCGGCTGTAGTGCCAATAGCGCCTCCGTTAATGGTGAGGGTTCCCGCACCGAGGCCGGCTGCGTTGTTCACGTTCAGAGCGCCTGAATTCAGAGTGATCCCGCCGGTGAATGTGTTTGCAGTCGAGAGCGTGAGCGCGCCCGAACCGGACTTCTTCAGAGTCGTTGATCCTGCGATCGCGCCAGACCCACCAAAGGAGTAATCGCCGGAAGCGTTCATCTCAACAATTGAGGGCGCCACGTTCCCGCTGATCGTCACGTTCGGAACGGACAATCCCGTGTCGTTGAAGAACACCGGGTTGCCGTTCTGGAAAACCGAAGGAGTTGTGCCCAGGTTCAGCCAGTTCGAGGGGCCGCCGACCGTCCACACGCCGGTGCCGCCGTTCCAGGTCAGGATCACCGAGGCATCACTGACCCGCACATTAATCTTATTCGGCGTCCCGGTTTCATAAAGCACCGTGTAGGACTTCAGTAGATCCGGGTTGGCCACCACGAAACTTGCCGGTGAACCGCCAAGCGTTCCGTAAACCTCTGCAACGGTGTAATCCCCGTTTGCAATCGCGCCGGAGCCTGGCAATTCGAGGTTGATCGTTCCGGTGATGTTCAGGTTGCCGTTCACCACCAACCTACCCACATTGGCAACGTCAATGAATTCAAAATTCAACACACTCTGGTCGGCAAGGCTGAGATTGTTTCCCAGGTAAAGAGTGGGGGCGGCGAATAATCCCGTGGGATCGCCGGGCGAGACGGCCCCTCCGCCCTCGACAGTCACTGCCCCGCCAACGGTTCCTGTGCCTCGCAGGGCAGCTCCGGATTTCACTGTGACCGCACTGTTACCTGTGGATGAGCTGTTCACAACAAGAGCGCCTTCCGAGACCGTGGTCGGTCCGGTGTAGGTGGTCGTGCCCGTGAGAAGCAGTGCGCCGGCGCCTTTCTTCGTGAAACCGCCGGAGGTGTTGGCCGCGGTGGTAACGGTTCCGGGTGTGGCCGGAGTCGTTGTGCCGCCGCCGGCAAAGGAGTAGGCCACGTTGCCCGCAGAGTAATCCACCCCGGGATTAGTAATCTTGATGCTGTCCACCTTGAGTGTGCCGTTGCCCGTTCCGTCATCAACCATGTTCGCAATGGCTGTCGCGCCTCGTCCACTCCCGCTCAGGTCCACAATGGATACATAAGGCGCGCCAATGTATCCGGAGCCACCGTCCGCCACAGTGGCGCTGCTCACGCCGTCCCCGGTCGGCGCCAGGAGGTTTGCAGCTATCGTGTTTGTGTATTCCGCGGTATCAACTATGGCGCCACCATCATAGCCGCCGAAAGGCCCGCGAACATAAACCCCGGTGAAGCTTCCAGGGATGAAGGTCGTCGCACTGCTTCTGCCAGCGGCGAGAGTGCCACCGTTGAAATTCAGGTAGCTGCTCCAGTTTGCCGAGCCGGTTCCCAGGTTGAAGTAGCCGACGGTCAGCGTGCCTGCATTCACGTTCAGGGCAGCGATTCCGCCCACTCCCGACGCGGTTCCGATGGTTAGCGCGCTTGCGGCGTTGTCAACAGTGCCGCCTAAAACGTTCAGTTCACCCTTGCCGGCGCCGTTTTGGTTGATCT
>CAYNZC010000063.1:19313-25581 GCA_964401575.1 uncultured Verrucomicrobiota bacterium | reverse complement strand
GCGGACGTTTTCGAGCACAAGGTCCAGAATGCGCTGGCGTCGTTGAAGCCCGCCCACGAAGCCAAGATGGACGTCCCGCCCGAGCGGCAGTTCGTGGGCTTTGACGGGTTCAAGAACGCAATGGACAGCCTTTCGCCCGGAGATCTGGTGCTGCTGGCGACCCCTCCCGCATTCCGCCCAATGCATTTCGAGTACGCGGTGAAAAAGGGATTGCATGCTTTCGTCGAAAAATCGTTTGCGGTGGACGCCCCAGGGATCCGGCGAATGATCAAAGCCAGCGAGGAGGCGGCAGCGAAAAACCTGAAAGTGGCCGGCGGCCTGATGAGCCGGCATTCACTGGCGCTCATCGAAGCGGTGGAACAGATCCACAACGGAGCCATCGGGGAGATCATTACCGCTTACGCGTACCGAATGCACGGACCCGTGGGTTTCACCCCCCGCGCGCCCGAACAGAAGGAAATGGCTCACCAGTTGGCCAACTACAGTTGTTTTACCTGGCTGAACGGAAGCTTCTTTGTGGATTGGCTGATCCACAATATCGACGTGTGCTGCTGGATCCTGGGTGGTTATCCCGTCTCCGCGCAGGGCATGGGCGGACGCCAGGTGCGCAAGGAGGCCGATCAGTTGTTTGATCATTACATGGCCGAATACACCTTTCCCAACGGCTCCCGCATGGTAGCCCAGGGACGGCATATCGCGAACTGCCACGACTTCTTCGGAGACATCATTCACGGGACCACAGGCTCGGCCGTGCTGGGCGAGGGACAACCCCGGCCAAGGCTTTTCAAGGGCAGAAGGCAGGAGTCCGCAGACATGATCTGGAGCTACAAAGGTCCCATGAAGGACCAGTACCAGCACGAGCATGACCTCCTCTTCGAGGCCATCCGCCAGGACAAGCCTTACAACGAAATGGAGCGCTGCGCCAAATCCTGCCTCACCGCCATCATGGGCCGCATGGCTTGCGAATCCGGAAAACTCATCACATGGGATCAAGCCATGACATCCACCGTGGAACTGGCGCCCGGAATCGAGCAATTCAGCTTTGACACACCCCCTCCGGTCACGGCCGATGCGCACGGCAATTACCCCATCGCGATGCCGGGACAGACTGTCGCCGCATAGGATGCGGTCTGCTCACACCTCGACCGGCCCGCTCGTCGAAAGAACCAGTTCGGCAATCAGTCGCGCGGCCTCGCTGTGAGAAACCAGGTCTGTGTTCACCAAAAGGTGATACAGCATCGGATCCTCAATGTTCTTGTCGAAGTACTTCTTCAAATACCGGCCCCGGGCGCGGTCCTCACTGCGAAGAAGCTTCATGGCAGCGCCCTTGCTCAGGTCGAGCCGCTGCTGCAAATGCTCGCACCGTTTCTCCACAGACCCGATCAACCGGACATGCAGCACGGAATCCATCCTCGCGGTAATCACGTTGGCGCCCCTTCCAATAATGATGGCATTCCCCCGCTCTGCAAGGTGCAGGATGGTCTCGGAAACGTCTCGCACAAGACTCCAGGAGGGTGGATGCAACCCAAACAATTCATCCATAGTGTCCGAAATCTCCGAAATCCTGTCCTCGGGCATGAAACGGGCCAGCCGCGCCGGAAGGTTGTGCTCCTCCAACACTTTCTCGACCAGGTTCCGATCAAAGATCGTCCATGGACATCCGACCCCCTTCCTCGCAGCTTCAAGCCTGCGGGTCAGTTCCTCGCCAACCACATGCCCCCCGGAGCCGGACTGGCGCGAGATGGTAATCGCTTTAAACCGCTGTTCTGGCGCCCGCCTTCCTTTGAGCGGCTGGATTTCACAATTGATGTAGGTGAGGCATTTATTGAGGTTCGGTTCCGTTCTCATAAGCTGCTCCGTTCGCCCCCCGGCGCTCGCGTTCATCAGCACGCCGGTGGTCACTCTCACGGTAACGCCACCCCATCCCGGTTTCAATGGGAAGAATCACCAGCACCGCCATTTTTATTCCGGTGAATCGCTAAAACAGGGTGTCCGTGCCTCAGATTCCCCGCGGCGGAAATGCAAGGACATTATTCTTCCTTCATGCACTTTTACTTCTGGCATTCGCGTGACCACCGGTACAACGTGAAATTGGCGCCTGAAGTTTCCTGCGCCTTTGATGATGCATCCGCAACAAGTGGCATTGAACGACGCGACCGAATGGGTCGGCGAGTGGCACCCGTTGGCCGAACAGTTGGGGTCCGCCTCGGGCTTGCTGGAGCTGGCCTCTGTCTCGCGTTACCTGCGGCTGCCACTGGTGGAGGATGTGGCCTCGCTCAAGCGATTTCTGCATCGCTATCAACGGCAGATTCTCGCGCGTTTCGAGCTTCCGGCGATCTTCGCCAGCCAGAGACACTCGGAACGAAATGAGTTGCGGGAGCTCATAGCCCTGGATCGCCGCCTGGCTGGCAGGCCGTTACTCAACCTCTTCTCCGGCCCGAGCCGCAGAATCGGCAGATGGCAGCTCATGAAGTTGAGGCCCCTCCGGGATCAACGAATCGTCCAGCGTTATCTCGCCGCCGTCGAACGCGGCGAAGCCGACGGCTGGCATACGCTCGTTTACGGGCTGACGCTTGCAGTGTACTCCCTGCCCTCGCGCCAGGGCCTCGCCGGCTACGCGCACCAGGTCACGCGCGGACTCATTTACACGGCTGCCCGCGAACTGCGCTTGTCAGAGAGGGATTGCCGCGAAATTTTTGATGAATTCAGCAACGATTTTCCGGCAATCATTGACCGCCTGATCAACGAGGAGCTGTCGCGGGAACAGGCTCTCCAATTCCCGGGGCCCTGCGATAACGACCTGCCCTTAATCTACGGCTCAAAGCTGAACTCGAATCGTCCGGACGAAAGCGAATAGGTCGCCTTGCCGTTTTCATGCCGAAGCAGTTCCACTCCACGGCCGCCACGAACCGGTTTCCCCGATTCCAGAACCTCCCGGGAAGTCTTGCACGGAATGCGCAACTCGCCCGTGGCATTGGGCGGCACGGTCAGCCGGAGCAATATGCGGTTCCCTCGTCGCTCCCAATAACTGCTGATTTTCCCGAAATCCGATCCGTAGCTGGCGCGCGCCCAGGTTAGTCCTTCCGGAAACGATGGCTGAAAAACGGTCTTCTTGAATCCGGCTCCCTCAGTGCATGGCTGGATCCCGGCAAGATCGTGGTAAAACCACTCCATGATTTGGCCCAGCATAAAGTGGTTGTGTGACGATTCCGGACGAGCATCCCAGGCCTCTGTCAGACTGGTAGCCCCGCGCTGCAACTGGTAGCCGTAGCCGGGTTTCTCGGATTGATTGTTCATCGCGTAAATCACATCGGACCGCCCCTGGCCTGCAAGTGCGCGAAGCAGGTACCGATACCCGACATCTCCCGCCGTGATTGCGTTTCCGCGGCTGGTCACATCCTCCACGATGGCTTTTAGAATGCGCGCGCGCGCTTCCTCAGGCGCCAGGCCCATCTCCAGCGCGATGGCGTTGCCGGCTTGCGAATTCCAGCCGTAAAAGCCCTTTTCTTCGTCAAAAAATTCATTGTTGAAGGCTTCACGGATGGCTGCCGCCCGTTTGCTGTATTCCTCCGCCTTTGCAGGATTGCCCAGCAACGCCGCCGCCTGCGCCAGAACCCAGCAGTCGTAGTAGTAAAACGCGGTGGCAGTGAGCGGAATCGGCGTGAGCTGGGCATAACCGGGCGGCTTCGGCCCGATGTCATACCAGTCCCCAAGCCCGTGGGAAACAATGTGATTGGTGGCCCGGGAACCGAGGTAAGCCACGTAGGCCTCCATCACAGGATAGTAGCGTCGCATGAGCGTCACATCGCCGTGAAACAGGTATTGCTGCCAGGGCACCAGCACACACGCGCTGCCCCACTCGGGTGAATCCAGAAAACCGCCGCTGAACCGGACGTACTCAGGCGCTATATCCGGCACAAGACCGTCGGGCAATTGGCAATCGGCCATGTCGTTCATGCCTTTTGTAAATAACTGCGCCAGGTTGAATTCATAACGCAGCGAAGGACCGTTCAGGTGGTATTGTTCCAGCCACCCCAGTTTCTCACGGTGCGGACAGTCGGTAAGCACCGTCATCATGTTGCTTCGCTGGGCCCAGCGGATAAGCCGGCGAATGCGATTGAACAACTCGTTCGAGCATTCAAATTCCCCAACCGGTTCGCAATCGCCATGGACCACCACCCCCTCAATCTCCACCCGAGGCAGTTCCGCCCCCTCCGGCGAGGAGCACTCCACCTGCAAATAGCGCGAGCCGTGATAGTAGAACTTCGGGAAATACTCCTCCTGCTTGCCTCCCCCCTTCAGAGTGTATTGCCACCACGCGTTTCCACCGCCGCAGGACCTCCGATTCACCGTGCCATCATCATGAATCAGTTCCGCCGGAATGATTCTTACGCTCGCTCCCGCCACGCCGCGCGCCTTCAACCGCGGCATGATTGACGCGTTCTGCCCAAGGTCATACACGCGCACTCCCGGCTTGATATCCGTCACCTTCACTGGCCTTAAAACCTCAAACGCCCGTATCGGCGGCGATGAACAGGACAGCCCTCGAAGCGCCCCGCCAGGCCCGGGTACGATCATTGCCTGCTGCCAACCGGAAGCTGAAAACCCCGGCAACGCCCACCCCGCCTGCTCCAACCGCGCATCGTAATCTTCGCCGCCATAGACGCATGAAAATGTGATCGGCCCGGCATTCATCTTCCAGTCGGAACCTGTGCCGATGACCTCAACCTTCCCGTCACGATATTCGAGCCAGATCTGTGCAATCGCCTTCGGCGGACCGAACGACCCCAAAAACTTGTAATACCTGCCCCCCACAACTCGATACATCCCGTTTCCAATGAGTATGCCAGCCGCGTTGTTCCCGGCCTTCACGAGGCTGGTCACGTCATAGGTATCATACAGACACGTCTTGTCATACTTCGTCCACCCGCTCGGAAACAACGCGTCCCCAACCTTCTTCCCGTTCAGCGAGAATTCATAGCAACCCGGACCGGCAACGTGAAGAACAGCCCGGCGCAGCCCTTCCCCCACCTTGAACTCCTTGCGCAGAACAAGCGTCTGGGATTTTGGACGGCTGCCCTGCGGCTCATGCCGCCCATCCGTAAGACCTGCTTTTCCCCAGCCGTAATTCTCGGTCGTGTCCTTTGGCTGAACCGCCGCCCCAAGCGCCAGATTCCTCCCCTCACCGAAGACTTCCAATTCTGAAAGCGCCAGAACCCACGCTCCGGCTTCGCGCTGGTAAAGCTTGCTTGCCGTCAACCGCACATACCGGGCTTCGACCGGCGCAGCGAATTCCACCGGATCGGCGCCAGGCGATGCAAAGTCACCTGCTGTGTGATTTGCAATAGTGGTCTTTTCCCGGAAATCCTCTGTCCTGGAAACGTCTATCTGAAAGCGAAGCGGAAAACCAAATCCCTTTCTTTTCTGGTGATCCATCGGCCATACCACAATCTTCTCTATGTGGCGGACGCCGCCTAAATCTATCTGCACCCATTTGACGTCGTCCTCTTCTTTACTCGTGGCCGAGTGATAGCCGATTTTGGGCAATCCTCCCATGCTGGTATCAGCGCCGATCCACTGCGCCTTCCAATCATTCGTCTCGATCACCCCCATGATCCACCGTGCCGGCTTGCTCCAACGGCTTCGCTTGCCATCTTTGTCCCACACACGCACTTTCCAAAACACCTCCTCAGAACTCTTCAACGGCGTGCCGCCATACGGCGCCAGCACGCTTTGTTCTCCAGGCACCCGCCCGGAATCCCACATGTCTCCTCTATCCTTGCCAAGGCATTCTTTGGTCGATGAAGCCACTATCTGAAAAGCGGTCTGCTTCTGCCCCCGAACGTCACTCTCGATCTGCCATGAAAGCCTCGGCACGGAAACGTCCACACCTGCGGGATCCGTCGCGAATTCACACTGAAGGCGCGTGACAGTCAGGGAACCCCCAAACAGGGCGCAGTTCGACAGAACCACGAAGGAAAGGACAAAGCGCAGCATTCGCATGCGCGCAGCTTAAACAGCGCTGAAAACGTTAAAAAGGGAAAATCGCACAATCGAACCACGCGCAGTGCGTGTTCACGGAGCGATTTTCCGGCGGAGCGCGACTGTGTCCTCGATGACCAGTCGCAGCGCGAGCGTTCTCTGCTCTCTCATGGCTCCGCAGCCGCCCGCCGCGCATGGTGCCGCCGCACATATGCGTGCTCCGCTCCAGGCGGCGCCCAAGCCGCGACCCGTTCCCCTCCCTGACCCGATTTCGCCGGAAGGGCGC
>CAYNZC010000063.1:0-19213 GCA_964401575.1 uncultured Verrucomicrobiota bacterium | reverse complement strand
ATTTGTTGCTGCTCCACGGGCTTATCCTTGGGTGATGAGTCACAGCCGACGAGGAAAAGCGCCACAACCACCTGCAGAATCATCAATCGTTTCATTGCGCTACAATACCCCCGCCAGGCAGCGCACTGCCAGCAAGAAAACTCAAAGTCCCGACCCCTCGGTTTTCCGGACCCCTGACTACGCTGCAAGCTCCACTCGGCTAATCCGGAACACCGCCCCTTTCGGCTCATTCGAGAGGCATTCAATCTCCCAGCCATGCGCCAGCACAATTTGCTGGCATACCGCAAGGCCAAGGCCAGTGCCGGATTTTTGAGAGGTCACATACGGCTTGAAGATCTCCGAACGTTTGTCCGGAGGCACCCCGGGCCCATCGTCCAGGACCTCGATGGCCGCCTCCGTGGAACCTGACTTCCTGCCAATGATTCCAATCCGCCCCCCCTGCCCTACCGCCTGAATGGCATTCAGCAACAGATTGAAGAGCGCCTGGCGAAGCAGTTGTTCGTCCGCCAACACGGTAATATTATCGTCCTTTGCAGAAACCTGGATTTGCTTTTCCTCAATGTCATAGCCAAGCGCGCGCGTGATTTCCACAAACACCGTCTTGAGGCTCACACTGGTGCGCCGCACTTCCCGGGGTCTCGAGTAGTTGATAAACTCGTTAAGCTGGGCAGCCACTTTGTCCACCTCAGCAATGATCTCACGAGAACGCTGAAGCAGGACAGGATTGGATTCCGACTCCCTGGATATCAGGTGAGACAGGCCGCGGATGATGTTCAGGGGATTGCGCGTTTCATGGGCGAGACCGGCGGCAGCAAGATTCATTTCTTTCAGATGGACATTCATCTCGCTGGCCTTGACAAGGCGGATCTGCAAATCCGCAGTCTTGGCAACATTACGCCATGCCATAGCAACGCCGCCAACGGCAAGTGTTCCCAGCAGCATAATGAAAAGCCGCATCCACATATCCTGCTGAACAGCAGCCCGCACCGGGTCGGTGGATAGCATCAGCACCAGTCCGTGCAATGCACGCTTCTTGAGTAAGGATTCGTATTCCTGCTCCGTCATCCCTCTGAGCCATGGCGGGCGACCGGGGCTGCGATCCGACCGCGAAAAGCTTCGACGCGGCTCTCCGCGCCCCGGATTCGTTCCCGTGGCTGGACCCGGAACACTCATGGATCCCGAATCCGAAGGCCGGAATCTGCTGCCCGGATTAGGCTGGCGGTCCGGAGGACGCTCAGGACTGCCCCGACCCGGTTCGCCCGAAGGCGCATTGGTCATGGGCGGCAGCAGAACCGTGGGGTTTGTCGCGCCGTCCGTCAGAATCGAGCCGAGATCAACGGGGTTAATGATTGTCAAGGTGCGCTCGCCCCATCGTTCCCCCTGCTGCATGACCTCCGAGGTTTGCAGATCTATCTGCCTGCCCGCAGCAGCCACAGCTTCGTTCTGTGCGTTCAGCAGCACGATCGCAATCAACTCGGATGGCCGGTTTAACTGGTTTGTCCGTGTATTGGCCATTTCCCTCAGAACGGGCTCGAGACGATCCTGAAGAATGGTGCCGCGAAAACGCAACCCGCGTATCAGTGCGCCAAGGGTGTCCGCAATGTCCAAAGACCGGTTGCGAAGCGCGGCTTTGGCGGTCTCTCTCACCCTGACGTGCTCGTGAACCTGCCACGCAGCCAGCAACAACCAAACGCCGGCCAGCAAGACATACACCAGAGCTTTGTTCTTTCTGAAATCCATCTCCTGGTCGCTAATCCCGTTGTTTGCCTTTCGGCTCCGCCCCGCTTTCCTCCGCACTCGGCATACTGTCCAGGTACTTCTCCATTTCCTGCTCGCTCAGGTTTTTTGTGGCCCCGGATTTATGCTTTTCGTTTTGAGTCACGTCAATCAGGTCGTCCGGTGCGCGAATAATGTGCGGTGTCAGGAATATGAGCAACTCTGTATCCACTTTGTTCTTGGTTTGCCGTTTGAAAAGGTTCCCAAGCACGGGAATATCCCCGAGAAAAGGCACTTTGCTCTCCGCCTGCGCCTTGGAATCCTGCATCAGGCCGCCAATAATCACCGTCTGTCCGTCGGGTGTCACAACGACCGTGTCCGCAGAGCGTCTGTTGATTAACGGCGCGGCAGCGGCCCCGCCGGCGCCGGTGGAAATCGGCACCCACTGCGAACGATCAGCCACAAGCTCTGATGTCTCGGGAGACACAATCATCTCCACCAACCCGTCCGACGTGATAAACGGCGTGACGTTCAGGATAATTCCCACATCCGTGTAGCTGACGGAGTTAATCGCATTCCCAAAGTTGTCAAATCGCACGTTGGTAATGAGCGGCACGGATTGACCAACGGTAATGATCGCCGGCTGGCTGTTGCGCGCGATAATGGAGGGACGCGATAGGACCCGGGTCTTGCCGGCCTGGGCAATAGCACGCAAGGTGACCTGAAAATCCTCCGCAAAGATCTGATACAAACCCGCTCCCGGTGGAACGGCCCCGAACGCGGCTGTGGGCTGTCCAAATGCGTTGAACGTGGTGTTCGAGGTGATCGCACTGGCGATTCCAGAGGCGCCAAAGGCGTTCGCAAACGCTCCCCGGGCGTCGCCAAAATCGCGTCCGTAACCGCCCTCAATCCCTATATCACGGCTGTTGTTGTGCTGCACCTCCAGGAACACAACCTTGATCAGCACCTGGGGCTTCGGTTTGTCCAGGTTCTGAATCACATTGGCAATTTGCTCGGCGGTTTCATCATCCGCAATAACCACCAGGTTCCGCGTGTCCGGATCAATGGTAACGACCGCGTCCCCTACAGTGCTTCTGTTTGGATACTGTCGCGTGCTGGCCGAACGGGAGCGGGAGGAACCTCCCGATTGGCCCGGAAAGAACTGCCCCTGGGCAGTCCAGACGCAAGTTGCCAGACAGATCAGAAAGAGTGCGCGCATCCTGCCTGTTTGCTTGCCCTGGCAGGAGTATTCAAAGTTCAATTTCATACAATTCCTCCTCGTTACCGGCGCATTTGGGTGCTGGACCGCGTGGTGCGATTCCCCGTGTTTCCGGTCGCAGTGTTTTGTGACGTACGCCGGTTGCGCAACGTGCTGTCGTTCCGGTTTTGGCTGGATCTTGTGCCGGTGCTGTTTCTCTCAAACATCTCCTGCAACACCTCCTGCACTTCCTCGGGATCGGCGTTCTGCAACTGATACATGTGCACCGTTTGCTTGCGCGCCGTGCTCGAGTCCAGTTCATTCACCACCGCCTCAATCTGCGGGATCAGGTCCTTGGCCGCGCTGACCACCAAAGACGAGGTCCTCGGATCCGGCACAGCAAGCACTCGAGCGCGCTTGCGAATCCGCTGGTTCTGACTGCTCGAACCGGCACTGCTGCCGCCGGTAGGCCCGCCACGGCCAAAGAACCGGCTGAACCCGAACTGGACCGGTGATGAACTGCCCCCTCCAGTGCGGCTTTCATCCGGGAAAAGGCTGGTCAGCAGATCCGCCACTTCCGACGGATCCGAGTTTTCAAGCCGAAACACTCGCACTTCTGTCACGTCCTCTGCCCCGGCATCAATCGCCTT
The DNA here is from genome assembly GCA_964401575.1 of uncultured Verrucomicrobiota bacterium. Taxonomy (GTDB): domain Bacteria; phylum Verrucomicrobiota; class Verrucomicrobiia; order Limisphaerales; family UBA8199; genus CAYNZC01. Next base: position 15,649 of record CAYNZC010000063.1, on the reverse strand, counting down.
GATAATCTCAGCTATCCTCCGGATGTTCGCCTGCGTGTCGGTGATCACTATCGCATTGCCCGCTTGATTCGCTGTCATGGTCGTTTGAATCGAAACCAGCGGCTGCAGGTCCGTCACTAACTGCGCAACCTCCACAAACCGGACCGGTATGATCTGCGTCACGATTTCATCCGTGCGCGGGATGCTTTCGGGATCACTGCCGAGTTTCACGGGAATATCATAAATCTTCGCTTCGTCACGGTTCACAATCATCAGCGTCCGCCCGTTCCGGATCGCCGCAAGCCCGTTCTTGCGCAGCACCGAGTCAAGTATGTTCAAAGCCTCCTCCTTCGTCACCGGCGTGTTGCTCCATACGTCCACCCGGCCACGCGGCGTCGCCTGAAGATTGATGATGTAGCCCGCGGCTTCGCTGAGGTAATCGAGCACCATTTCCAATGAAACACCCCGGAAATTCAGGCGCAACATTCCAGGCTCAAGTGGCGGTTCGGGTTCGGCTGGGACGGAAACCGGCACAGCATTCGTGGCCTGGTCTCCCAGACCAGCCAGGCTATTCGCGGCAACGGCGCCTGTCGATTCCCCCACGGCGTTTGTCCCGGTCGCTTCAGGATTGACCGCCACGCCCGCCGTTGCCGGCGCATTCGTTTGCGGAGCCCGCACAGGAACCGGCGGCGCGTTTGTCCCTTCGGCCGCACCCGCGCGCGGGCCGACAAAAGCTGCAATGATGCAGAGGGCAAGAATTGTGGTCTTCATTAGTTCATCTCCTGTTCACGTCGTTGCATAAGGCGTCTGAGTACTTCTTCCTGCGAAGCAGCGGGCGCAGGAGTCGTCTGCGTGGAAGTTCCACCCGGCGCCGGGGTCGCCTGAACGCTGCCGACCGGCGCCCCCGGGGGCGGGGGTGGCGGCGGTGTTCCTCCCAGCGCGGTATCTATAATCTGCCTTATAAAATCGGTCGGACCCTCAGGCTCATCTCCGGCTTGAACTCCGGCGCTGGGCCGCGTCGGCGGCGGGGCAAGCTGCACAGGCGCGCTGACCGCCAACTCCGCCTGCCCGCCGGACCGCCACGGACCCTCATCCCGTCTCTTCAGTTGCTGCCCCACTTCCAACTCAAGTCGGTTCGTGCCCGAGGCCAGTAAGACGGCCTCCGGCATGACCCTCAACACCTTTAACCCCGCAATCTCATCCTCCCTCTTGACAACTTTGTTGTGTGATGTCCTCGACCCCTCAAAGAACGCAAACCACCCCTTCTCGTAGGCCATAGTCCCGGTGAGTGCCAGCGTTTCAGATGGACTCGAGTTCGTTCGCGGGGTATCGCGCCGTGTCGTGCTCGATCGAGCGTAGCGCTTGGGATTAAATATGTTGCGCTCAGCAATGATCTTGAAATCGCTCACAGCCGGGCTTTGACCGGTCTGTGTGCGGGAATCGTTGTTCGTCCGGGCATCAGCCGCAAGAAGAACGCCGCACAGAGCCGCGAGAAAACCGCACACCACCGCAAATCTCAATCTGCGCCACACGCTCATCGGTTGCCCTCCTTGTTCGTATCCGGCGTGAGAACCAGCCCGCTCGCTTGCAACGTCAGCCCGATCACCAGGCCGGTGTTGTCCCGCGCAGCCAGTTCAAGGGAATCAATCCGGATCGCCATGGGATCTTTCTCAATGCTGTAGATGAACGTGGTGATCGTATTCAGATCCCCGGATGCTTCCACACGACACTGGAGGGTCATGTAGTCCTCGGCGTCTGTTCGCCACTGCGGACTCAGAGAGGTCAGGCTGATCCGGCTCTCGCGGGCCCAACCGTCAAAGGCCTGCAACAGCTTTTGTTCCGCAGCCGATAGATTCGACGGCAACGTGTTTGAAACCATTGTCTGCCAGCGCGACCGCAGCGCCTGCTCCCGGTCCAGTAGTCCACGCCCGCTCTGCAGTCTGCGCTCCAATTCAACAATCCGCGTCGAACGCGCTTTCCACGCTTTTTGGAGTGGCGTCACAACCAGGTAATCGGCAGCCAGAAGCGACACCGCCGCGGCCGTAACGATCAGCAGAAGTCTCTGACGATTCTCAGCTTTCATTCAGCCTCTCCTTCCCGCCACCGAAAATCAAATGTGAACTGCGTCGGAGAGCGCCCGCGCAATTGGTTGACCTGCACATCCTCCACTCCCCCTGCCGAACGCAGCTTGTCCAACGTCCCGAGCAGCGAGCGATTGTCCCTGGCCGTCCCAGAGCACGTCACCAACTCGCCGTTCCGGATCTCCACGCTCTTGGCATTCACAATCCCTTCCGCCGGAAATGCAGTGGTGAGTTGCCGCAGAATCGTAAGTGACGTGTAGCCTCGATCGTCCCACGGGCGAAACTGGCGTATCCGCTCCTGCACGTTCTCAAGTTCTTTGACCCGTCCCGAAATGCCCGCCCACTGCGATTGAAGCCGCCAGAGCTTCCACTGCTGGTAACCGAACAAAGCTGCGATCAGCAGAACAACCGCCCCGGCGCCCGCAATGGCCATGCGAAACCTGCCGGAAGCGTATCGCCGCGAAATCCGCTGCCAGGGGCCCACATACGGTGGAAGAAACTCGAACGGTGTCTGCTTGCCGGCAAGTTGCTGGGCGGCCAGGCTGAAAGCCCCGCTGAGCGGAGTCTCGCTGGAGACTCTCAGTCCGTGCTCCGTCCCGCCCTGGCGCGTGGCAATCTCGGTATCCAGCCCCAGTGGCTGCCATTTCAGCTCCAACTCATCCGCCAGGGGGCGCGCAAGTTCGTCCGAACCGAAAATGCGAATGTGCCGGATCAACTCGCGCTGGGATGGCGGCAGTTGCCCAAGTGTGATCCGAATCTCACGCCCCACAGCGCCGTGATTGACGGTCTTGCGTCCCCCCTCCTGCTCAATGACTCCCTCCAGCGCCCGCAGCGAGAGAATGCCATCCCGGCCCGTGACCTGGAGCCCCGCGCTGTTCTCGCCGATGCTGAGTGCAATGACCCCGCTGGAGCGCGGCTCAGAAGCCGGCTGCATCGCAGTCAGCGCCAGGGAGAAACGGATCGGCTGCAACTTGGCCGCCCGCAGCGCATTGGCAAGCAACTCGACATTCGCTTTCGGCGCCCCAACCAGCAGCGCGCACGCTTTGCCGCCGGACGCCGGGCTCTGGACCGTCACCACCTGCAAGCTGCCAGGATCACACGGAAACACACGCTCAGCTTCGAGAGCCAGCAGGTTGTTCGAATCCTCCTCGGAAAGCTCGGGAAGATCAATGTTCGCCGTCAGAAACCAGCCAATCGGCAACCCCACAACACACACTTTCTCGCGAATATCCGCCGAGTCCAGGCAGTTGCGAATTTCCCGCCCAACCAACTCGGGCCCCGCAGTCAGCGGATTAAGCGAGAGCGTGGCCGACAGGGTCCGAACCACATGCACAGACCCATTGGTGCGTCGAAGCAAAACACCCTCCAACCGCGAGCCGTCCAGGGTAAGCCCCAGGACGCTCGATAGGCGTTTCCGTTTCAATAAGCTATTTGGAAGCAATCGAGCCATTTCCGGTTTTTGATCGATTCAATTCATCACGGGTCTCTTTTCCCAGCGCCCAACCCAAACCCGTCAGATCCTGCCGATAAACCACCCGCGGCACTCCTGTGGCCGTATCCAGCACAAACTTCACACGCCTGTAGCCCCGCCCGTAAGCGCCGGTGGCCGCAATATCAGCCGTAAACTGGTAGCTTTGAGTCGTGAGAATATCCCGCTGCTCGAGTTCAGCCAGCACGGATTCATTATTCTGCCCAAGCGCCTCAACCAACCATCCCAGGGATGTAAGCCCGTCCGGGCTCTTAACCCGGTAATCCACCAAAAGCTGCACAAGGTCCGGACTGTCAATCAGCCCCGGAAGGCAGGACAAAACTCTTTCAGAAGCGGTGTTTATGTTCAGGCGACCCTCAATGTAATCACCCTCTACAACCGTAATCTTATCCTCGATCGCTGCGAACTCTTCCACCGTGAATCCGCCTCGGCGAAAAAGTTGCAGCGGACTGGTGAAACCCGTCGCGCCCTGGCCGCCCTGCCCACCCTGTCCGCCACCCAACCCAAGCTGCTGCAGTATAATGGTGGCCCGCGCGGATCCGATGTTGTCCTGAAGCAACTGGGAAAACTCCTGCGCCCCGCTTCCCATGGAACGAACATTCACGCGGGCAATCCCGTTGCTGTAGGTATTCGGCTCGCGCGTGTAAATCGTAACCAGATCCAGCAAACCCGCATCGGCTGCCCCATCTCTGTTCACGTCGGTTTCATCCGGATCAAGCACCCCGTTCCGGTTCATATCCTCCCCTTGCAACACTTCAGAGGTCAGTCCCAGCACCAAACGCAACTCGTCCACGGTCTCAAAGGGCGCCTGCTTGCACTCATAAGAGGGCGTCTGCATCCCATACCAGCTTAATGAGGTGCCGGGTCCATTGGTTCCCCGCCAGTCAAGAATAGCCTCCGTCACTTCAACATCCCAATCGGTCAGATAATAAAGCTCGTTGCTGCGTGCGCTGTTCAGATTCAGCTTCGCCCCTTCGTCAACCAGACCGAATGTGACAAACTGCGCGGCAGCCGAGTTGGTGTCCCGCCCGATAAACCAAAACCGCGCCGAATCCTGCTCTGCAAGGGACGCACTCTCCAGCGCCACAGATTCACACTCATAAGATGACGGATCGGGAATAATGCCGTTCGTAAGCCTGCCGGCCAGAACCGCCAACGCATAGCGCACCCCCCCCTCAATGGCCTGCTCCGCGGCAAGACCTTGCACACGGTGATCCGAAGCCCTCGCTTCACTCAGCATCGTTTGCGCGAAATACAGCGTCAGACTCACAAGACCCACAGCAATCCACAGCACGATCACGAGCGTCGAGCCCTGCTCGCGCCGGGTTCGATTGCGGGTATGCGCGGAATGACGCATTGTTTTTGGAAACGACAACATTCGACCGGAATGCTCGTAGGCAACTTACGTGCCAGCAAAGGATTAGGCCAAAACTCGGGGAATACTGCCTTTCTTCGCGCAAATCTTGCGCGTTTGCACATCACCGGGTGCGCAAAAGGTGCGCTCATCAGCCCGGATCGCTCCCGCCTCAGCGCTCAATCTGTCCACCCCGGATCACGTCCTGAACAATAAACTTCGGACGACCGCGAAGCTGCTCAAATGCTCTGCCGAGATATTTCCCAATAATGGCCAGAACAAAAAGCTGGCAGCTCCCAAGGAAGGTGACGACAACCATAAGACTCGTCCAGCCCTGCGGGGTCTTCCCGTTCATCAGCCACGAATAAAGGGCATAAATGATGAACGCAAGGCTGGCCACGGCGAACATTAGCCCGACGTAACTCGCAAGCGCCAGGGGTTTGGTCGAAGATGCCAGGATCCCGTCAAACGCCAGCTTTACAAGCCGGCCCAGGGGATATTTCGTTTCTCCCGCAAACCGCGCATCTCTGTCATAATAAACCGGCACTTGCTTGTACCCCACCCAGCTCACCATCCCGCGCAGAAACGGATGCCGCTCCGGCATCTCAAGAATCACTTCCGCAACCCGACGTGACATGAGCCGGAAATCGCCCGTGTCCAGCGGAATCGGGTAATCCGAAAGCAGTCCCAACAGACGGTAAAACACAGCGCAAGCGATCCTCTTTATCCTGTGATCTCCGGGCCGCGTTCTCCGTTGCGCATAAACAACGTCCGCTCCCTGGTCCATAAGACGCATCATTTCAGCCGCAAGCTCCGGCGGATCCTGCAGGTCGGCATCCATAATCAGCACCCGCGCGCCCGAGCAGTGCGCCAACCCGGCCGACAATGCCAGTTGATGCCCAAAGTTGCGCGATAAATTCACAATCACAAACGCTGAATCCTCCACGGCAATCCGGCGCATCTGCTCCAGCGTGTCGTCTTTGGACCCGTCGTTCACGAGCACAATCTCGTAACGGCAACCCAGCCCCTTCGCCACCGCGCTCACACGCCTGCAGGTTTCGGCAAGCACAGCCCCCTCGTTGTAACAGGGAAGCAGAAAACTCAGCGCAGGCCCCGGCGCCGTTTGCCTTTGCGTTTCCATCGTTCTCAGCAGGATAGAAGCACCCCGGCGGGAATCAAGCCGATGAACACCGAATCAATTAGAGAGAACTCCTCAGCCCCCGCACAAACACCGCAGTTCTACCCCATGCCGCGGAAAGCTCCCGACATAAACCCAGCCCTCTCCGCCGCCCGCCCATCTCCCCTGATTTGATATCAAGGCTAGACCCTCCGCCGACAGGTGCTAATGTTACTATAAATGGCTAAACAAGCGGAATCGACCCCCCAGAAAGTGAACCTCCGCCGCCCTGACATTATGTCGGCGGTGCAGGCGCAGGTGCTGTCGCATTACCGCAGCGAGCTGGTCGAAAGGATTCGATCCAATGGCGGCATGCTCTCCGCAGGCGGGCTCACGATCAAACTGGCCAAGGAATTCGGCTTTTGCTACGGAGTCGAGCGGGCCATTGACCTCGCCTACGCGGCTCGCAAGGCGTATCCGGAACGTCGCATTTTCCTGCTGGGCGAAATCATTCACAACCCGGATGTGAACGAGCAGATCCAGCGGCTTGGCATCGTTACCATCCCCGGCAAACCCAAGGAGGCGGAAATCAATCAGCTCGACGGTGAGGACATCGTCATTATCCCCGCGTTCGGCACGGATGTCGCCACGCGCCAGAAGCTCGAAGCCAAGGGCTGCCTTTTTGTGGATACGACCTGCGGAGACGTGATGAGCGTGTGGAAGCGGGTGCGGCAATACTCCAGGGATGCGGTTACCAGTATCATTCACGGCAAGGCATGGCATGAAGAGACCCTGGCAACCAGCTCACAGGCGCGCGCCAGCGGCACCGGCCACTACCTGGTGGTCTACACCCTGGCCGAAACGGACTACGTCTGCAATTACATCGTCAACGGCGGCAACAAACAGGAGTTTCTGAGCCGGTTCAAAGGCGCCTATTCAGATGGGTTCGACCCGGACCTGCACCTGCAGGCAATCGGTGTGGCAAACCAAACCACGATGCTCCGCGGAGAAACCGAGGAGGTCCAGCGCAGGCTCAAACAGGCAATGGTCCGGCGCTTCGGAGAAGCAAGCCTGCCCGGCCATTTCCGGTTTTTTGACACGATTTGCGGCGCCACACAGGATCGGCAGGACGCGCTCACCAAGCTCCTGCAGGAGAAGTTGGACCTGCTAATCGTTATCGGCGGCTACAACTCCTCAAACACATCCCACCTGGCGGAAATGGGAGAGGCCCAGCTTCCAACCTTTTTCATTAAAAACGCCGCGAAAATGGTCTCGGCCACGTCAATACATCACTTCAACCTTCATCAGCAAAAGGAAGTCACAACTCACAACTGGCTCCCCTCTGGCCACATCACCGTGGGCATCACCGCCGGGGCGTCCTGCCCAAACAACCTGATCGAGGAAACCATACGGCGCCTCCTCGACCTGCGCGGAATATCCGTCCAGGAACTCTTCCGGAATTAACCATCCCCAAAATGGCCACGACACGAGTGCAACTCGAGCAGATCGAACGCACGATTCTCGCCCCTTTCGCGCAACTCAGCTCGGAAAGTCGCGGGCGAAAGCACAAGGAACCCGCCGCGGAGTGGCGAACCGATTACCAGCGCGATCGCGATCGCGTGATCCATTCGCGCGCGTTCCGCAGGCTGGAGTACAAAACACAGGTGTTTTTGAACGGAACCGGCGATCACCTGCGCACACGCCTCACTCACACCATGGAAGTGGCCGGCATCGCGCGAAACATCTCGCGCGCTCTCAGGCTCAACGAGGACCTCACGGAAACCATAGCGCTCGCGCACGACCTCGGCCACTCGCCGTTCGGTCACAAAGGGGAGGAGGTGCTCAACCGCCTGATGAAGGGCCACGGCGGCTTCGAGCACAACCAGCAGAGTCTGCGCATCGTCGAGAAACTTGAACAGAAGTACCCCTCCTTCCCAGGCTTGAATCTCTCTTGGGAGGTCCGGGAGGGCCTGGTGAAACATTACGCTCCGGATGATCACCCCTCCAAAAGGAAGGGGTTCAATGCAAAGTGCTCCTCACTGGAAGCCCAGGTGGCCAATCTCGCCGATGAGATCGCCTACTACAGTCACGACCTGGACGACGGCCTGGAATCTGAACTGCTTTCGGAGGGTCAGTTGGAGAAGGAGATAAGCCTGTGGCGGCGCGCAAGCCGCTCCGTCCGCAAGGCGCACGGACGCCTGCCCGATGAGTGCCGCCACTACTTCACGATCCGCTGCATCATCGATCTGCAGGTCAAGGATGTGGTCACCACCACGGAACGTCTCATCGCCGAGTCGGGCGTCCGCACCGCGAACGATGTGCGGCTGAACCTCGCGCCACTGGTTAACTACAGCCGGGAACGCAAGGATGAGAACCTCGAACTCCGCAGGTTTCTTTTCAAAAACCTGTATTATAATCCCGTGGTCAACGAACCGCACATACGGGCCCGGCGCATCCTCGAAGATTTGTTCGGTTACTACATCAGTCACCGGGATGCCGTCGGAGCCGCCGCCAGACAGCGCGCCCGCAAAGACGGATGGCACCGCGCAATCTGCGATCATCTCTCGGGCATGACCGATCGCTATGCTATCCAACAGCATCAGCGCATTTTTTCAGTTCTGCCCTGACGCCCTCCGCGATGCGGAACGGCATTTGAAAACAGGCATTTGAAAACATTTGATGTTTTCCCGTCACTTGGCATTCTCGGTCCATGCGAAGAATTTCGTTGGTCATCCTTGCAATCGTAGCTATCGGATTCTGCAGCCCGGTTGATGGCGCTTTTTACGGAGATCCGCCGGATGCGCACCATCCCTGGGCCATTCACGATATGAACCGCCCGAAGCCGCCCTTAGTGCAACCCGGCAGCTTCAGCACACCGGAGAAGCCCGGCACGCCGCCATCTGACGCGATCGTGCTGTTCGACGGCTCGAACCTGGATCAGTGGTGCTCGGCAAAACAGCCGGGCGGCCCAGCCGAGTGGATCGTCCAAAACGGCTACGTGGAAGTGAAGCCAGGCAAGGGCGACATTCAAACGAAGGAGGAATTCGGCGACTGCCAGCTCCATGTGGAGTGGGCCGCTCCGGCCAAAGTCGAGGGAGAAAGCCAGGGCCGCGGAAACAGTGGCGTGTTCCTAATGGGCCTCTGCGAAGTGCAGGTCCTGGACAATTATGACAATGCGAGCTACTCGGACGGTTATGCGTCCTCAATCTACGGCGTGAATCCTCCGCTGGCAAACCCGCTCAGGGCTCCGGGCCAGTTTCAGGTCTATGACATCATCTTCCGCCGCCCGATTTATCGGGACGGCCGGCAGATCGACCCGGGCTACGTCACGGTCTTCGTCAATGGTGTCTTGACCCAGGACCATACACCGCTGGAAGGCCCCACGGGCCACATCAAGCGCACAACTCCCGGCCCATTCCCGGAAAAAGGCCCGTTGAAGCTCCAGGATCACAGAAATCCGGTTCGTTTCCGGAACATTTGGTACCGCAAACTCCCCCCAAGGGCAGTGGAAGGAGGAACCGATGGAATGCTCACGCCCGAAGCCGCCATGGCCAAGAGAGCGGATATCGCTGCGGAAATCGTCGCAGATGCCGGGAATATGCCCAAAGGATCGAGAGAGCAAATGCTGCGGCTGGCTGAGGCACTCTGCTATCAAAAAGATCCGGCTACGGCCTCCCGTGTCGAGGCATGGATTCGGGAATCTATCGAGCAGATCCGACAGACGCCCGCCGGCCAGCTCGATTCGAAGAAAGATGACGTCAAGAGTCTGCAAAAAGCCTTCGACTACCTGGGGCGACACAACATCCTCCCGGCAGCGGCTCAACCGGCAGCGGAACTGCAGGCTCTGATCAAGGCTCGAAAGTGGGACAAGTAACAGGGGAGCAATCCGCAACCCAACACTTTAAGGCAGTGCAACCATCAAATCCTGCGTCAGACTTGCACCGGATCAAAGCGCCGCCCCTGTTCAACTTCGCCTCCGACGTCGTTGACTCATGGGCAAAGGAGCGCCCCAACGCGCCGGCACTCTGGTGCGTCCATGCCCAGTGCGGCTCCGAAGAGATATTCACCTTCCGCCAGATGTCCGAGCGGAGCAGCAAAGCCGCCGGCTTTCTCGCCTCGTGCGGGATTCGGCCCGGCGATCGCGTGCTCCTGATGCTGCCGCGCATTCCCCAGTGGTGGATCGCCATGCTCGCGCTTGTGCGAATGGGAGCGGTGCCCGTCCCGGCCACGTTGTTGCTGACCCGGCGGGATGTGGAGTTCAGGATTCGTGAGGCTCGCGTCGTCGCGGTGATCACATCGGCGGATGGCATTTCGAAACTGGACGGCTTTGAAGGCCGCAAGTTCATCGCCGGCTCAGACGCGCCCGGCTGGCTATCATTCGATGCCGGCGCCGCCGCCGCAAAGCCGCTCGCGGGGGTGAAAACGGCTGCCGATGATCCCGGAATCATCTACTTCACAAGCGCAACCACGGGAGAGCCAAAGATGGTCCTGCACACCCAGGCCAGCTACGGCCTCGGGCATCGGCTCACCGGCGGGCTCTGGCTGGATCTCCGGCCGGGCGATGTCCATTGGAATATCTCAGACCTTGGCTGGGGCAAGGCAGCCTGGTCCAGCCTCTACGGTCCGTGGCAGATGGGCGCCTGCGTCTTTGCATTCGACGCCGCAGGCAAGTTCGACCCCACACTCACTCTTCAGGCGCTCGAGGAATTCCCAATCACCTCGTGGTGCGCGCCGCCCACGGCCCTGCGCCTGATCGTGCGCGAGAATTTTTCCACACGTCGATTCCCTGCCCTGAGGCATTGTGTGACAGCCGGCGAACCGCTCAATCCGGAAGTATTCAACCTCTGGAAATCGGCAACAGGCCTCTGCCTGTACGAAGGATATGGACAGTCCGAGACCGTTATCATGATCGCAAATGTCCGGTCCATGGGCCTGCCTCTGAAACCAGGCTCTATGGGCCTCCCGGTGCCGGGCATGGACGTGCGGCTGATCGACCCGGAGCAAAACGAAGTTCCTGCCGGCACAGAAGGCGAGATCGCGCTGCGCGTGCGGCCGGACCGGCCGGTGGGCCTGTTCAAGGAATATCTCGCCAGTCCCGAAGAAACCCGTCAGGCGTTTGCGGGGGATTACTACCTCACCGGCGACCGGGCCATCAGAGACGAGGACGGCTATTTCTGGTTTGTGGGTCGGAAGGACGACGTTATCAAGAGCTCCGGCTACCGCATCGGACCTTTCGAGGTTGAAAGCGCGCTGATCGAGCACCCGGCGGTGCTGGATGTCGCTGTGGTTGGCAAACCGGATCCTCTACGCAGTCAGATTGTCAAAGCTTACGTCGTGCTCCGCCCAAACACACCCGCCACTGACGAGCTCAAAACGGATCTGCAAGTGCACTGCAAACGGTTGATCGCAGCCTATAAATATCCGCGCGAGATCGAGTTCGTCCACGAGCTTCCCAAGACGACCAGCGGCAAGACACGCAGGGTGGACCTTCGCAGGAAAGACGCAACGATGCTGGCATAAAACAGGAGTATCTTTCTCCTTTTCACCCTGAAGCGCGCCCGGGAAGAGCGCACCCCGCTGGGGGGCGCTGACCTTTCTATTCCAGCTTTTTCACAATCACGAGCCAGGCGGTGGAATTGGGGGCATTGCCTCCCACCACGAGCATCTCGCCTTTGGGAAGCGGTTGCCTCCGCTTAACCACCTGCGCGCCTTTTCCAATAACGGAAACCTCAACCTCGTCCTCGCTCTGCTTCTTAACCTCAATGTCGCACTTATGGCTCAGTTGGACTCGCTGCGAGCCGGTTGCGGGCAAGGTGAACGTCTTCTGGTTCACAAGAAAGTAATTGGTGAATTTAAGCGGAAGCTGCTGCAGGCGTTCACGGACCTTTGCATCAACGGGTTTGTGGTTCGGATTGGGGGAGTCCTTGTCATTAGTGCCCCAGACCAATTGAGCCTCAAGCTTGGAGTCTGCTGCGACCGCAGCGGTCCCGAGAAACAGGCACCCCAATATGGCTGCCCGGATTGCAAAAGCCAGTTTAGGTTTCATCTTCAGTCTATCGTGCCCCCCACACCCGCCGAGTTCTCCTGCTCCGCAGGGTAGGAAAGCCATACAAGCGTCGTTCCGGACGCATAATCACGGTATGTAAACGCCTTCGAATCGGCAAGAGCTGTCTCAAGCTCGACACGCCGGCCAGCCCAGTCGTCGCGCGTCAAAACCATGCCCGCAATCACAATCAGCGCCACCCCGGCCGCTGGAACAAGCAGCCGGCGCAAACGAAACAGAAGACTCTCGCGGACCGGCTGCACACGGGCTTCGGAGGCTTCCGCCACTTCAATGCCCCTGCGGATTTTTGACCAGTAGAACTCACGCGTTTCGGGCACCTTGATGCCAGCCTCAAACGTGGAAAGCGCCTGGCGCGTGCTCTTGAGCGTATGCAAAAGCGCCACGGCATCGCTGTCACGGGCAAGCCGGCTCATCACCTGCCGGGCTTCCGCCTCCGGCAGTTCCCCATCAAAATGAGCCTGCAACTTGAGGTCTTGTTCGTTCATCTTCTTAATCTCTTTTCTTCAGGCCTGCCAAAAGACTTGCCATCTTCCGGCGGGCGTAAAACAGCCGCGACATAACGGTTCCGATCGAGCAATCCATCGCCTTGGCGATTTCCTTATACTCCATTTCCTGAAACTCGTGCAAAACCAGCACGGTCCGGTGCTCGTGGGTCAACTGGCCAAGCGCTTTGTCAATCTCTTTGCGCAATTCAGCCCGCTCCAGCCCCGCCAGCGGATCCGGCGCAAAAATCGGCATTTGCCGCTCAACTCCCCCGGATTCCTCGTCCAGTTCCTCTATCGATTCGGTTTGCTGCCGCTTCTGCTTACGAATCTGATCCAGGCAGAGGTTGATGACAATCCGCGTCATCCATGTGGCAAAACTCGCATCGCCCTGAAACTGGGCAAGCCGCTGCCAGCCTTTTACCCATGCTTCCTGTGAAAGATCAATCGCTTCTTCCTCGTTCTTCATCATGCTGTAGGCCCGGGCGTATATTTTGTCACGGTGCCTGGCCACCAGCTCTTCAAACGCCTCGAGATCGCCCTTTTGCGACCAGCGCACAAGGGCTTCGTCCTCAGCCGAGGAATATCTCTTCTCTGTCATGGGTTCGACGTCACGGCGTCAAAAGCTATTCACACATCCGTAAGATTTTGCACTCCAGAGACTCACTCCATCCCGCCACGCCCATTAAAGCCTCCCCTTGGTTGATGGCACCATGCCCCTGATCCGCGGGTCGTGTTGACAGGCGTTATCCACCGCGCGAGCAAATGCTTTGAAAAGGGATTCCACAATGTGATGCGGTTCGTCTCCGTAAATAAGCTCCATGTGCAAATTGCAGCGCGCTTCGTTGGTGAATCCCTGGAAAAACTCCCTGGCAAGTCCAAACCGGAAGGCGCTCGATGCATCCTGCCTCCTCTCGGCAGCGGTCACCTGCTTCTGGCTGAATTTGTCCATTCCGCGCCACACCATGTAGGGCCTGCCGCTGAAGTCCACCACGCACCGGGCAAGACATTCATCCATCGGCACGTAAGCCTCACCGGTGAATGGATTCCGGGGGTCAAAACCGGCGCCGTAACGCTTCAACCCCTTCTTGTCTCCAAGTGCCCGCAAAAATGCCTGCCCAAGCACTATCCCGCAATCCTCAACGGTGTGGTGCGCATCCACCTCAATATCGCCCTTGCATACCAGTTCCACGTCCGTCGTCGAATGCTTTGCAAACAATACAAGCATGTGGTCAAAAAACGGAACTCCCGTCCGTATCCGGCTCCGGCCCCTGCCGTCAATGTTGAGCTTCACCGCAATGCGGGTCTCGCCGGTGATGCGCTTTATTCGGGCCTTTCGTTCTGCCATGGCTATTCTATTTAACAAAGTTCCCGGCATTTTACAAAGAGGATTCAGCGAACAGCATTTCCTGGCCTTAATATTCGGAGACGCCACGCCCCCAACCATTTGAAACCATCCGCCACAACAGCTTTGGGCTTGTCCTTCACCCCGGTTTGGTTGAAATCTTGGGCATGACGTTTAGACCCGCTGCGCCCGAGACAGGGATTCCGCTGTTGGGCAGACTGCCCATTCGTGCCGGAAATCGCATCCGGGCAATGTTGGTCCAGTTGATGCTCGTCGCCCCATTTGTCACGGCGACTGCCCTTCCCATGAAAAGCGAAACCTCTTTAAACAGACCCCGCGCGCGTGAAGCCGGGTTGATCATTGGGTCCCTCCAGCCCGGGCCGTTGAATGCCATCACCGATGTGGCGGGAGTCCGGGTTGGGCACAAGACCGTGACGGAAGGAGAGAATATCCGGACCGGGGTCACGGTGGTTTTCCCCCATGAAGGCAACGCGTTTCTGGAGCGCGTGCCCGCAGCCATCTATGTGGCCAATGGATATGGCAAGTTGCTCGGCATGACCCAGGTGCAGGAACTTGGTGAACTGGAAACTCCAATTCTTCTCACTTCAACGCTCAGCATCTGGCGCGCAACCGACACGATGGTCGGCTGGCTACTGGAGCAGCCCGGCATGGAGGATGTCCGCTCCGTGAACCCGGTTGCCGGCGAGACAAATGACGGCTTTCTGAATGATATCCGCGCCAGGCCCATCAGGCCCGAGCACGTCATCGAAGCGCTGCGCGGAGCCACCAACGGACCTGTCCCCGAAGGTGCCGTCGGAGCCGGCGCCGGAACAATCGCCTTCGGCTGGAAAGGAGGCATCGGCACAAGTTCACGAAAAGTTTCTGAAAAGCAAGGCGGCTACACGGTGGGCGTGATCGTTCAAAGCAACTATGGCGGCGACCTGGCCATCAATGGAGTCCGTGTGGCAGACAAGCTCAAGAAACGGCGCTCCAGCCAGGAAAAAAAACAGACCGGGACCGCTCAACAGCGCCCGGAAAACACCGGCGATGGCAGCATCATGATCGTCGCAGCCACAGACGCACCGTTAAGTTGCAGAAATCTGCGCCGCCTCGCCATGCGCGCGATCGCAGGCCTGAGCCGCACAGGCTCCAGCTTTTCAAATGGTTCAGGCGATTACGTAATTGCATTCTCCACGGCGCCAGAGTGCCGGCGCCCGCGCGAGAAAAATCTATTCACGCCGCCCGACCTTTCCAACGACGCGGTGTCGCCCCTCTTTCAGGCAGTTGCCGAGGCAACGGAAGAGGCCATTTACAACTCCCTGTTCCAGGCGACAACGACGACGGGATTCCGGGGCAAGGTCGAAGCTTTGCCTGACGACGTGTTTCAGGTGCTCAACGAATCCGGCGCGCTCCGTTAGCGTTTGGTCCGCAACGCCCGGTACTGAAGCTCTTGAAGTTCCAATCCGGATCGTTCCCGCTCGAGCAACCGAATCAATGCGTTGTTCTGCTGGACCTCAAGGGAAACTCGGAGCACTTCGTCTGGTGTGTTGTTCGTCTGTAATTCAAGTGCAAAAGCCCTGGTGGCTTCTTCAGCGGCCTTGAGTTCCTGCCCGATCCTCCAGTGCTGGGTGTCCAACCGCGCGAAAAACGCAGCCTCGTCCGGGCTGGCAGATTGTGAAGCCGCATTCGTCTTGCCCCGACCCTGCCCCGCCGCAAGTCGCTGCCGCATGATGTCCTC